>JAITUX010000178.1 GCA_031286085.1 Candidatus Adiutrix sp.
CTGGCAACGGTTGCTTGCCCCCCCCGTCTCCCCAACGCCCTGAATATCCCTTCTTAATTATATCACGATTCTGACAGAGCCGAAGTCAAAAATTTGGCGATTATAAGTGTATGGCCTCCCCTTTATAAAAAGACGGATAATATACTTTTAATTTACAATATGAAGAATTTGATTAAACATTGTTGCGAAAATATTAAAGGGAGGGATGATGTTGGGCGTTACCGGTTGGCGCCGCAAAACGCCTCTGAAGCCCCCTAAATCATACCCCAAAAACCTTGTTGGATGATTTATGAACCGAATGGCTGCCGCCCTGACTGTTATCCTCGCTTTGACCCTTTCAGCCCCGGGTTGGTCTCAGGTTGGAGGCAAGGATGCGGGCGGCTGCTACACGGACCAGAAGTGGCGGCGGTATTGCCCGGAGGCCGTCAGCCCAGCCTCGGCCTCGGAGGCCGTAAAACAGGCCAAGGCCCGGGCCAAGGAAAAGACCCTGGAAACTTACGAGGCCATGGAAAAGGCCAGGGCCAAGGCCAAGGAGAGGACGCTGGACGCACACGCCGCCATGAAGAAAGCCTTGGCTGCTGCTGGGGCCAAGTCCAGTGTTACCGGCCGAATCCCGGGCGGCTATTGGTATATTGCCGAAAACCAGGACCCGGGGACCGAAATCGAATGACCCGCTTTTTAGCCTGACGATGGCTGGCAACGAAAAGGTAACGAAAAACGGAGTGGGGCGGAAAAGTCTTATGTGCTGGATTTTAAAAGACAAGTTGGCGGGAATATGTGGGAATCGAACCCACCCAGGCGGCTATTAACCACCAACACTGGTTTTGAAGACCAGGGGGCACACCAGTTACCCATATATTCCCGTTAAACAATTTATCATATTAACTCCTGGCCGGTCAAATCCTCCAGCGCGGCGGCGGCCCCGGCCAGGATAGCCAACTGGTCGGGCCTGATGGTCCGCACATCCAAAAGCAGCCGCTCGCGGTGGAGCCGGCCCACGACGGGCGGCTCGCCCCGCCTCAAGGCGGCGTCCAGGCGTTCGGCCGACAGGCGGGGGTGGGTCACGGCCACGGCCCAGGAGGGCAGGGGGTATTCCGGGGCCGCCCCGCCGCCGGCCTGGCCCTCCACTTCCACCACGGCCAGCTGTAGGGCCGGGGCCGCATCGGCCAGGGCTGTTCTAAGGGTCTCGGCCCGGGCCCGGAGTTCCCCGTCTTCAATAGTCAGCATGGCCAGGGTCGGTATGTCCCGGCGGGCCCGGTCCGGGTCGAGGTGAAGCCTTAAGGTGGCTTCCAGGGCGGCCAGGCAGAGCTTGTCGATGCGCAGGGCCCGGGCCAGGGGATGGACCCTGAGCCGGGCCACCAATTCGGCCCGGCCAACCAGAAGTCCGGCCTGGGGGCCGCCCAGGAGCTTGTCGCCGCTGAAACAGACGAGGTCGGCCCCCGCGGCCAAGGCTTCGGCCGGCTCGGGCTCTCCGGGCATATCAAGCCCCACCGCGCCGCTGCCCAGGTCACAGATCAGGGGCAGGCCCCGGGCCGAGGCCAGAGCGGCCAATTCGGCCACCGTGGGTTTATGGGTATAACCTATCAGGCGGAAATTACTCGGGTGGATTTTTAACAGGCAGCCTGAACGCCCCGGCGCAATGGCCCCGGCATAGTCGGCCAGGGTGGTCTTGTTGGTGGTGCCGACTTCCCGCAGCACCACGCCGCCCTGGGCCAGTATCTCCGGCAGACGGAAGGAGTCGCCGATCTCCACCAGTTCGCCCCGGGAGACGACGGCCTCCAGGCCGCCGCAGACGGCGGTCATGGCCAGGAGCAGAGCCGCGGCGTTGTTGTTGACCGCCAAGGCGGCGGCCCCGCCGGTCAGGCGGGTGAGGAGGCTTTCCACATGGGCCTGGCGGCTGACCCTCTCCCCGGCCTGGGGGTCATATTCCAGGTTGGAGTAGGCCGCCGCTACTTCCGCCACCCTGGCGGCCACGGCCTGGCCCAGAACCGAACGTCCCAGGTTGGTGTGGAGAACCACGCCGGTGGCGTTCACCACCGGCCTTAGCCTGTGGGCGGTTTCCTCGGCCAGATGGCCGCGGACCGCGGCCAGAAGGCTTTCCGGGGCGGGCACGTCCGCGAGGCGGCCGGTCAGGAGGTCCCGGCGCAATTCCGCCAGGGCGCGGCGTATGGCCGCCAGGAGATGGACTCGCGGGGCCGACGACAAGTCCGGCACGGCTTCGGCCCGCCGCAGGAGAAGATCGACCTTGGGTATGGCCCTAAGCGCAGCCGACGGCATTTCCTGGGCCTCCCCTGGCGCACGGGGAAGCGTTGATTAATGGTCTTTGGGCTTCCATTAATCAACGCTTCCCCGAAGTCGTGATTGTTTTCAGTTCAGCGGTCAGAGGACGGACTTGCCGTGCCGGCCGCGCATTTCAGACACGGACTTGGCCAGGGCGGCGGTATCCAGAACCATCTCCATCATGCTGACCTGGTTTTCCCATTCCGCCGGGTCGGCTTCGGCCCGGAGGGCTTCTTCGAATATGTGGTAAACCGGCAGGCCCAGGGCAACCCCGGCCAGGGGACCGGCGAAGGTCGGGTCGCCGGCGGTGACTGTTTCGGCGTAGATGCCGGCCCCTTCCGCGTCGGAGGAGCCCAGGACCACGATGACGGCGTCGGTCCCGAATTTTTCAGCCGCGTCCTTGATCCGCTGTTGGTTCGCCAGATCCATGGCGCCAGCGGCCGTTCAGACAAAACACTCGGTGGCGGAAAAGACTATCTCCGCGCCGGAGTTTTTAAAGACGCTCTCCATGGCCGGGCTGGGGACTCCGTCCCTTTCTCCCAGGAGGAGAAGCTTTTTGCCGGTCAATTTTCCCATAAAACGCTCCTTTCAGCAAGCGGCCCGGGCCAAAACCGCCAGGCGCTTTTTTTGAATTGGCATTACGCCCCGGAGCAAGGGATAGCGGGCTCCGGTTGGCTGGTTTTAAAAAACAGTCTGGTCCGACACATCGGCCGAAAGGGCCATAAGAGCCTTTTCCACCAGCTGGCGGCGGACCGCCACCTCCTCTTCCCGGGGGAGGGCGGGGTTGCCCAAGGGGTGGGGGATGGCCACGGTGGGAATGATGCGGTTGGCCCCGACGCTCTTGGAGATGGGCACGATGGAGGCCATATGCGCCACGGGCATATCGCCTTTGTCCTCAATGGCTTTGGCCAGCGTTGCGCCGCAACGCGTGCAGGTCCCTCAGGTGGAGGTCAGGATGACCGCCTGGACTTCGGCCTCCCGAAGCTTCTGGCCGATCTCCCCGCCCCACTGGGCGGCGTGGGCCACCGCCGTGCCGTTGCCCACCGTGGCAAAATAAGTGGGGAAGAGACGGCCGATGCGGCCTTCCCTTTCCATGCACCGGAGCACGTCCACCGGCAGAACCCGGTCGGGATCCTCGTTGGCGAAGGTCTGGTCATAGCCGCCGTGGGCGGTCTGGAAGTCTTCGCCGGTCAGGTCGTCCACCCCTTCCAGGCTGTAGGCGCCGTAGCTGCGGGCGCTGGAGGCGGGGATGTGGTCCGGGTTGCCCTTGGGCACTATGCCCCCGGAGGTGACCAGGGCGATGGTGGCCCGGCTCATGTCCTTGACGCCCGGGCGCGGCCTGACCCGGTCAAAGGCGGGCATCTTGTATTCGGTGAGGAAATACTGGCCCTTGATTTTCTTCATCAGCATATTCACCGCCCGTTCGGCCCCGATTTCATCGTGGAAGGTGTTCAGGCGCACCCCGCGTTCAATGTAGCCCTCCTCCGCCGCGCTCCCCAGCCGCCGGCCGTTCAGGAGCTTTATGGCGAAGGCGGCCATGGCCGGCACGGCCTGGCCCATGCCCCTGGCGCTGTCGGCGGTGGGCAGGATGAAGGTGTTGGCCTTGTATATCTCCACCCCGGGGTTTTCCGGAAACATGGCCGTCAAAGAGACGCGGCCGCGGGCGGCGGCGGCCGAAGCGGCCAGCCCGCAGGCCAGGCCGTAGCGCCCGGCGTTGAAGGCCGGGCCGGCCACCAGGGCCTGGGCCTGGTATTTATCCAGGGCTTGGCCGATGAACCCGGCCACCTCTTCCGGATGCCCCACGCAGTAGTTGTCCCCGCAGACCACGGTGGCCGCGATTTCCGCCTGGTCCCCCCAGGCCTGCTTCAAGGCCAGGCCGGGTCCGGCCGCCCCCGCGCGCAATTCAGGCGGGTGGTCGGCCTTATCCTCGCCGCCGACGCCGCCGAAGAACTGGTTTATGTAATGTATGATGCGGTAAGCCATAAGGCAACTCCTTGAGGTGAGGGCTGAAACTGTCATGCCCGGCTGCTTTCGAAATAAGAACCCTTTGAAAGCGGCTTGGTATCAAATCGTGTAGGCGCCGATGCGGCTTAGGCCCAATTCGCAGGTGGCGCCCATAATGGCCTGAAGCTCGACTTCCAGGGAACCGTCCGGGCGCCGGGAGCCGAAGAAGCCGCCGGCGACGACCTCGGCCTGGCCCGGGTCGCCGATGACCTTGGCCATGGCCGGCAGGATGATGGTGGCGTTGGCGTTGCCCGCGGTGACCACGGCGTCGCCTTCGGGGCAGGAATCGGCCAGGGACTGGCTGGCCCCGTTGGTCCCGGCGTATTCGTCGGTGACCAGGACCGTCTTGACGCCGGCCTTTTCAGCCTTGACGCAGTTGAGGATCAGGTCGGCGTCGGGGTTGCCGAAACCCTCCTCGGAAATGATGGCCGCCTCCGCCCCCAGGAGCCGGACCAGCCTGATGGCCAGGGATGAACTGCGCTGCTTGTCGGCCAGGGTCACGTTTTCATTGGTGACGACCACGCCCACGAAGTTCAGTTCCGTCCCGTGGCGCTTGAAGAGGGCTTCGATGATGGGGTTGTTCTGGTGGGAAAAGGTGTTGTTCTTGTCGCAGGCCGAAACGCAGTTGCCCGAGACTATGGCCCCGTCCATGATTTCCGTGGGGCTCATGAGGGTGGGCAGGATTCTTTTGGCGTCCACGCCGTAAACCCAGGTGTCGTGGAGCAGGCCCTGGGACTGGAGCATATAGACGTAGGCCACCTTGGGCAGGTTCGGGTGGCGGGCCAGGGTTTCGCTCAAAGGCTGAAAATCATAGACGGCCACCCGGTCGGCCCGGGCCGCCGCGGCCCGGCATTCGGCCGCCAGGTAGTGGGCCGCCTTAAGGCCGGCCAGCCGGCAGCATTGCTCGGCTTCGTGGAGCCTGACCCCCTCCCGCGGGGTCAGGACCAGCACCAGGTTGGCGGTCCTGGAAAACGGGGTATAGTCGGCGCCCGGGCCGCTCATGTCCACGATGCCCTCCTGGGCGGCGACCAGGCGGCCGGCGGTGAGCACGGCCGCGCCTTCCAGCACCAGGGTCTGGCCTTCGCCCACGGTCGTGTCCAGGGGGCCTATGAAGCCGGGGAAGACCTCCCCCGGGCCGGAGAGCTTGGCCCGGGGCTCCAGGGCGTCCTTGACCGGCATGATCCTTGTGTCTTCGCCGGGGTGGGCCAGGTCCAGCTCCACGCCGGCCAGGCCCCGGTCTTCCATTATGAGCGCCTTGAGTTCCTCCCGGTTTACGGTCAGAAGGCCGTTTTCCACATGGGTGGCCTCGCCGAAGCATATCCGCCGGACGGAGATCTTATGCAGTTCCAGTTTCAAGGGAACCTCCTTTCAAGGGCCAGGCGTCCATGGTCCCGGCGCCTGGCGCCGAAAGGACCGCCTCGGACCAGCCCGCTTGCTCCAAGGCCGGACGCAGAAGTTCAAAATCCAAAAGGGCGCAGGCTTCCCGGAGCCCGGGGGGGGCCGGATTCGGGGCCTGGCTGTCCTGATACAGGGCCAGGGCTTCTTCCAAAAGCCTTAGGGACCACTCGTCGGCCAAAAGGCGCGTCGCTCCTTCCCGGGTCTGGACGGAGGCGCCGTCAAAGCGCCAAAGCAACGAGCGGTAAGGCTGCTGACGGGGTAGGAAATTGCCGTAGAGGGGATGGTGGAGAAGCCGCCAGCCGGCGTGAAGAAATCCGCGCCCGGCCAGAAGAACCTCCAAGGGGGGGCCTTCAATCAGAAAACACCGGAATTCGTCCGGGGCTTGAGAACTGGCCCGCAGCACCTGCGGGCTGGACCCGGCCCAGGGAATTCAGGCCAAGCCGTCGGCCTGACGCCAAACCGGGTTGTTGGTCAGAAGAGTGACAGACACGGAAACACCTCAAGGTTTCGAGGCTCTGTCGCGTCTGCCCTTCCCAATGGAGCGGCGGCTTCAGAGGGCGTCGGATCATGCTCCTGGAACCTGAGAGTTTCGGTAAACCTTGCCCCTTCGGTGGCGGCCAAGCCCAGTAGGCCGCTCTCTCGCATGATCTTCATCCGCTGGCTTATTATACAGAAAACCGCCGGCGCCCGCAAGGCCGAAACGGCCGGGGGGGGGGAGACTCAGCCGCCCAGCAATCGTTCGGCCAGGGCCGCCGCCTCCGGGCTGGGGGCGGCCCCTCCCAGCATCCGCGCCAGTTCCTCCACCCGTTCCCGGGGCTCCAGGGGAATTATGTCCGTCATGGTGCGGCCCTGGTCTCCGGCCAGCCCCTTGACCACCCTGAAATGCCGTCCGGGCAGGGCGGCCACCCGGGGCAGATGGGTGATTATCACCAACTGGCGCCGGCCGGCCAGCTCGGCCAGGCTCCCGGCCACGGCCTCGGCCGCGACCCCGCCCAAGCCGGCGTCTATTTCGTCAAAGACCAGCATCTGGTCTCCGGGCCGGTCTTCCACGGTCTTCAAAGCCAAAAGCACCCGGGAAAGTTCACCCCCCGAGGCGATGCGGCCCAAGGGCGCCCGGCCTTCCCCGGGATTGGGGCTGAACAGGAAATCAACCCGGTCAAAACCGGACGGCCCCAGGCGGCCGGCCTTTTCCTCCGGCGTCTCCAGCTCGACTTCCATGGTCATCTTGGGGAAACCCAAGGGTCTCAAGGCGGCGGTGAGGCGGGCGACCAGGTGGTCAGCCGCCCCTCGGCGGGCCTGGGAGAGCCTTTCGGCCGCCGTGAGGGCCCGGGCCAGGGCGGCCTCTTTTTCGCGGGCCAGACGGGCCCTATCCAGCCCGGCCCCGTCCAGGCGGTCCAGGATTTCCGCCAGCCGGCGGCCCCGGGCGATGAGTTCCGCCAGGGTGAGGCCGTATTTGCGCCTGACTTTGGCCAGATCGTTCAGGCGGTCCTCCACCCATTCCAAGCGTTCGGGGCTGACCTCCAGGTTCCGGCTGAAAATTTCCAGTTCCGCCGCCAGGTCGGCCAACTGATGGGCGCAAGTCTCCGCCGTGGCCAGACCCTCGGCCAGACGCGGCTCCAGGCCGGCGGCCGTCTCCAGCCCGCGCCGGACCCGGCCCAGCTTTTCCACCACATTGCCGGGCTCGCCGCCCAAGAGGGCCACGGCGGCGGCCAGGCTTTCGGCCAGGCGGCCGCTGTGGCGGGCGGCGTTTTTTTCCGCCAGGAGTTCTTCGTCCTCGTCCGGCCGCGGGTTAAGCTTTTTGATTTCCTCAAGCTGGAATTCGTAGAGATCGCGCTTTTCCGCGTCTTCGCGCAGGCTCTCCTCCAGGGCCGCCAGTTCCCCGGCCGCCCTGGTAAGGCCCGTCCAGGCGGCGGTCATTTCCGCCAAAAGTTCCGCGTGGCCGCCGAAGCGGTCGAGATAGTCCAAGAGGCGGCCCGGCCTGGTCAGGGACTGCTGTTCATGCTGGCCGGAGATGCTCAAAAGTTCATCCCCCAGCCGGGCCAGCTGGGCCACCGAGGCCGGCGCGCCGCCGATGTAGGCCCGCCCCCGCCCGGACGCGTTGACCACCCGGCGCAAAAGAAGCTCGTCGGTCGGCGCCAGGCCCTGCTCGGCCAAGAGGGGGGCGAAGGCTTCCGGGTCGGCCAGGTGGAAAAGGCCGGCGACCTCGGCCTCTTCGGCCCCGGCCCGCACCAGTTCCGCCCCGCCCCGGCGGCCGGTCAAAAGGCCCAGGGCGCCCACCAGGATGCTTTTGCCCGCCCCGGTCTCGCCGGTCATGAGGTTGGCCCCGGGCCCGAAAGTGATGGTCAGGGCCTCGATGAGGGCCAGATTCCTGACGGTCAGCTCGGTCAGCACATTCCGGTCTCGCGCCTTAGATAAAGGGCGGCCTCGACCGCCAAGGCCAGGGCCGCGGACGCCTCGTTCTCCGGCAGGGTTCCCAGGCCGCAGGCCGTGGTGACCAGGGATTGGCGGGCCAGAAGTTCCCAAGGCACGCCTTGGCCGGCCAAGCCCCGCCAGGCGTCCAGGAGACGGCCGGCCAGGAAGCCGGCGGTCAGGTCCTGGCGGAAGCCGACGGTCGGAACCAGGCCCCAGGCGATACGGCCGCCCCTTTCCAGAAAAGCCTTGATGGGCCCCGGGTAGAGGCAGAATTGCTCCAGAACCGTGAAGGCGTCGAAGTTCACTATGTCCAGACCCGAGCCCAAAAGTAGGGACCAGTCGGTGTTGCCGCAGACATGGGCGCCCAAGAGGGCCGGGCCGCCTTGGCGGACCACGGCGCCGGCCGAGTCCATGGCCTGGAGGACCTTTTCCGCGCTCAGGGTGGAAAAGGCCGAGCCGAAAGCGGTCAGGCCCGGCTCGTCCAGGAAGACCACCGGGGTTCGCCCCAGGGCCCGGACCTGGGCGGCCGCCCAGGCGGCCTTGCCGCCCAAGGCCAAGGCCGCGGCCTCCAGCATCTCCGGGTCGTCCCCCAGGGTTTTTTGTCCGTCTTCCAGCAAAACCATCTGGCCGAAGGTTACGGGCCCCAGGATCTGGACTTTTAAAAAATCAGGCCCGAAAGCGGGGTCGGAACGGGCCCGGTCCAAAAAGGCGTCCCAGCCCAGGCGGGAGCGGGGGGCCAGGGCCAGAAAATCCCTTTCCCCGGCCAGGAAACGGGCGTAAAAAGCGGCCAGTTCCTCTTCCCGGCCCTGGCTCCGGACCCGGACCTGGCGCTTGTCCGGGTCAACCGCCAGAGCCGGGAGACCGTCCAAGGCGCTCCAGAACATGTCTTCCCAAAAGCTTGAGGCTACCATCTGGGGCGCGGCCGGCACGGTCAGGGCGGCCAGGTCTCTCAAGGCCGGCCCGACCTCCCGGTAAGGGAAGGAGCCGATGGCCGTGGTGGCGAAGGGGGCGAGCATATTTTCTCCCGATTTAGGCTGAAGGGGCGGGAAGCCTCAACCAGGCAGGGCGGACAGGAGGTTGTCGCCGATGCTCAGGTAACGGTTGAAGGCTTGGACCAGGGCCAGTTTTTTGCGATAGACCGCCTCGATGAAAGCCTCTTTTTCGCCCAAGGCCTCGTCAAGGTCGCACAGAAGGGGCCGGCCGGCCTCCCAGGACACCGCGGCCAATCCGGCCTGCCGGGCCAGGTGGGCGGCCCGGTGGCGGAGGGCCAGGGTGGCGCCCCGGTGAAAGAGGTCGCCGGTCAGGCCCTCTTCGGCTTCCTGTTGGATAAGGACGGCAAAGAGAGTCAGGGGCAGATGGAAAAACCGGACGTTGAAATAAAGGTCGCCGGCCAGCCGCCGGGCGGCCAGTTCCCGGGGACGGCCGCCGGCTCCGGCCCAGGCCGTCTTGACGTGGGCGGCCATGAAATCGATGAAACGGTCCGGGCCCAGGTTTTCCAGGGGACTGAAGGGCGCCAGGCGGCCGGCGAATTCCAGCCGGAAGGCGGCCTCGCCCCGGCCGGCCATATAATTGAGCAGTCTGCCCAGGGCCGCGGACTGGTCGCCGCTTTCAGCCCAGAGGTCGAAGAACAGCCGTTCCCAGAAACCGCCTTCGCCGGGCTTGAAATCGGCGGCGTTTTTGAGGAGGGCGGCCAGACGGCCGGGTTCCAGTATTTCCGGCGGCCAGGCGGTCATATGGCGGACCAGCTTGGGGCAATGGGGCTGGATCAGGGCCAGGGCGCCTTCGCGGTCGCTGAAGTCGGACAGGTGGACGGTGGTTTCCGGGCCGCGGGCCGCCCGGACCAGCCGCAGAAATTCCCCGTCCGTCAGCCCCTGGGCCGAGGCCAGCTCCCTGGCCATGGCCGCCAGGCGCTCTTCCACCGCCTCCCGGCCCGCCAGGCGGGGGGTGGATTCCACCAATTCCAAACCCACGGGCCGGCCGAAATAGATTGAATCGAAGCGGGTGGCCAAGGCGGGCGGCAGGGCCGGCGCCCGGTCCGGTTCCAGGGGGCCGGCCTCGCTTTCGGCCGCGGGGCTGGCCAAGACCAGGGAACCGGCCAGAACCAGGCTGAACAGGCCGCGCCGGGCCACCTTCTTGGCCCCTTCCAAGACCTGGCGTCCCAGGCTGAAACCGCCGCCGGTCCCGGTCCGGCCCAAGGCCGGAGACGGCAAGTCGGCCGCGGCCGGGGGGGCCGGGAGCGGGGCCTCGGCCGAGGCCCCGGCGTGGGCCACCAGGGTCCAATACAACAGGGAGAGCTGGTCCTGCCTCTCTTCCAGTTCCTGGATGCGCACCTTGCGCCGGCCCAATTCCTCCGTCAGGTTGTCCACCTGGCGGGTCTGGCTTTCCAGGCGGTTGCGCATTTCTCCCAGGC
>JAITUX010000208.1 GCA_031286085.1 Candidatus Adiutrix sp.
AATTTATAACCAACACCTCCCGGGCCAGGGAAGTCATGGGCAGGCACCTCGGGCATCTGCCTCTGCATTGGTGGCCCCACTCTCCCCAGTAGGGCGTCAAGCAAGCAAAAACCCGGCTCCGCCGGGTTTTTGCTTGCTTGACGCCCTACTGGTGAGAGTGGGGCCACCAATGCAGAGGCAGATGCCCGAGGTGCCTGCCCATGACTTCCCTGGCCCGGGAGATGTTGGTTATAAATTCACCGGGGTCGAAATAGGGCGCGCCGTCCCCGTTGGCGTAGTTTTTAAGCGCGGTGAAGGAGGCCGCGATGATGAATTCACGGCGCGGCCAGAGTTTGTCCAACTCGTCCTTCAAACGGTCATGGTTCGGCTGCGGGCCGCGGTCGGCGAAATAATCGGCTATGACCCTCATGAGGGCGACCGCCCTGACGGCCAGAACATCCAGGGGCGTATTGAGCTCGTCCTGGTCCAGGGCCTGCAGATCCGCCTTGATATCCAGCTTGCTGACGGCCTTCAGGAACTGCGTCGAATGATTCAGCACATGCAGGCAGTCCACCAGACGCTCCCCTGAGCCCTCATGGGGATTGTTAACCACGCAATGCAGCGCCTTGAAGAGGATATAAGGGGTGACGTAAAAGGAATTCAGGCGCTCAAGATCAAGCGGTTCCCGGGTGGACATGAGGCCTCCTTCCCTGTAAGGGGTTTACCCGCCTGGCCGGGGTCATTGGGGGGGGCGACCGCTCTTCCTTTCAGCCGCCTTCAAGGCCAATGCCCCCGGCCGGCCGGCGGGCCCGGTCAGCGTCTGGCCTGACTGGTCCACAACTATGAGTTCCGGGGCCTTTATGAGCACCTTGGTGCCCGGGGGAATGCTCTCGGTGAGCCAGACGTTGCCGCCCACGGTGGAGCCGGCGCCGATGACCGTATCGCCGCCCAGTATGGTGGCCCCGGAATAGACTATGACGTCGTCCTCCAGGGTGGGATGCCTTTTCCGCCCGGCCAGTTTGGCGGCGGCGCCCTTGGGCAGGGACAGGGCGCCCAGGGTCACGCCCTGGTAGAGCCGCACTCTGGCCCCTATGCGGGTGGTTTCGCCGATAACGATGCCGGTGCCGTGGTCAATGAAGAAGTAGGGTCCTATTTCCGCGCCGGGATGGATGTCGATGCCGGTTTTGGCGTGGGCGTATTCCGTGAGGATGCGGGGCAGAAAGGGCACCTGGCGCTGATACAATTCGTGGGCCAGGCGCTGCACCGTGATGGCGAAGAGGCCCGGATAGCAGAAGATGATCTGGTCGTAGTGGAGACCGGCCGCCGGGTCGCCGCTTCTGGCCGCGTCAACGTCCGTGGCCAGGATTTCCCGCAGCCGGGGCAGTCGGCCGAGCACGGCCAGGGCTATTTCCTCGCCCTGCCGCTCGCAGTCGGTGCAGGGGAGATTATAGCGCCGACATTCATGGCGGATGGCGGCGGCCACTTCCCGGCCGAGGCGCTCATAAAAGACGTAGGCGATCTGGCCGGTGTGATATTCGAAATTGAGTTCCGTAACCGGCCGGGGCGAAAAAAAGCCGGGGAAGAGCAAAAGCCTGGCCAGTTCAATGAGGTCTTTGGCCGCCTGGAAGGAAGGCGCCGGCGCCTGGCTGACTTGTTCCAAGGCGGGCAGGGTGCGCCTTAAGTCCACCAGTTGCCGGACTATTTTCGTCAGCTCCGCAGCCGCGTCTTTCCGGGGAACCTGGCCGCTTTTGCGGCGGGGACGCTCGGCCCCCGGCCGCCGGGAGCAGGGGATTTGTTTTTTTTCGGCCATGTCGCCGGCCTCCTCGGGTAAACTACTTGCTCTAGGCCGGCCGGACGGTCAGGTTAAGGAGCTTGTCCGGCACAAACACTTTTTTTACGACGGCCTGACCGGCCAGCCATTTGGCCAGGGCCGGGTCGGCCAGGATGAGCGGTTCGGCTTCCGCCTGGGCGAGCCCGGCCGGGAGCCGCATTCTGGCCCGGACCTTGCCGCCGATCTGGACCACGTATTCCACCTGGTCCAGAATGGTGGCCGCCTCGTCATAGGCCGGCCAGCCGCCTTGGAAAACCGTTTCCCGGTGTCCCAGAAGGCTCCACATCTCCTCGGCCGCGTGGGGGGCCAGGGGGGCCAGGAGACGAACCGCAGCCTCGGAGACCACCCGGTTCCTGATCTGGTTTTTGGTGAGGTGGTTTATTAGTTCCATCAGCCGGGCAATGGCCGTGTTGTAGGAAAAACGGGCCAGATCGCCCGTCACGGCCTTGATGGCGCTGTGGAGGGCGCGGCGGGTTTCGGCATCGGCGGGTTCCCCTTCGGTGAGGGGTTTCCCCTCCTCGGGGAGGACCGCGGCCCAGAAGCGGTCCAGGAAGGCCTTCATGGCCTTGACCCCGCCGTCGCGGAAATCGCCCCCTTCCAGGTAGGCGCCCATGAACATGAGATACATGCGGAAGGCGTCGGCCCCGTATTGATCCACGTATTCGTCGGGGTTTATGACGTTGCCCCGGCTTTTGGACATCTTGGCCCCGTCGCGGACGATGAGGCCGTGGGCCACGAAGCGCCGGTAAGGCTCCTCGAAATCCAGGACCCCGCAGGCCTTGAGGGCCCGGCAGAGCCAGCGGCTGTAGAGCAGATGAAGAACGGCGTGTTCGTTGCCCCCCACGTAGAGATCCACCGGCAGCCATTTTCGGAGACGGCCGGCGTCGAAGGGCCGGTCGTCGAATTCGGTGGCCGGATAGCGGTAGAAATACCAGGCCGAGCAGAGAAAATTGTCCGAGACGTCGGTCTCCCTGGTGGCCGGGCCGCCGCAATCGGGGCAGACGGTCCGGTAGAAGGCCTCGTGCCGCCGGAGGGGCGAAAAGCCGCCGTCAGGCTGGTAGTTCTCCAGGTAGGGCAGGAGGACGGGCAAATCTTTTTCCGGCACCGGCCTGGTTCCGCAGCTATCGCAATAGACGATGGGAATGGGCGGGCCCCAGTAGCGCTGGCGGCTCAGGCACCAATCCCGGAGGCGGTAGTTGATCTTGATTTCGGCCAGGCCGCGCCCGGTCAGGCTGCCGGTGATGGCTTCGCTCCCGGCTGTCTTGGCCTCAAGGCCGTCGAAACCGCCGGAATTGACCAGAACGCCTTCGCCGGTATAGGCTTCGTTCATCTCCGGCCAAAGGCGGCCGTCGGGGGAGACCACCTGGCGGATGGACAGTTCGAATTTCCGGGCGAAGTCGAAGTCCCGCTGGTCGTGGGCCGGCACGGCCATGATGGCCCCGGTGCCGTAGCCCATGAGCACATAGTCGGCCGCCCAGATCGGGATCCTCTCCC
>JAITUX010000038.1 GCA_031286085.1 Candidatus Adiutrix sp.
TGGGGGCCTCCCTGGCCGGCGGCCGGGCCCTGGCGGCCATGAAGCACGTGGGGGTCAACGTGGCCGCCGACCCGCTTCTGAGCATGGCCTACAGCGGCGTCAACGGGGGGCTGGTCTTAGTCAGCGCCGACGACCCCGGCCTGCACTCCTCCCAGAACGAGCAGGACAACCGCCATTACGCCAAGTTCGCCAAGGTGCCCATGCTGGAGCCGGCCGACAGCCAGGAAGCCAAGGACATGGTCGGGGCGGCCCTTACGATTTCCGAAAAATACCAAAGGCCGGTCCTCCTGCGCACCACCACCCGCATCAATCACAGCAAGAGCGTGGTCGAGCCGGGCCTGAAAATCGCCCCCCCAAAAAGGCCCTATGAACGCCAGGCCCGTTTCGACCTGGTGCCGGCCGTGGCCCGCCGCCTCCACGTGGAACTGGAGGCCCGGCTCCTGGAGTTGGCCGCCTTTTCCGAGGAAACGCCTTTGAACTTCATCGAGTGGCACGACCGGAAAATCGGCGTCGTCTCCGCCGGCGCGGCCTATCAATACGCCCGGGAAGTTTTCGGCGAACAGGCCTCCTATCTCAAGCTGGGTTTCACCTTCCCCCCGCCCTTGAAAAAGATAATGGCTTTCGCCGAAGAGGTCGGGACGCTCTACGTCGTCGAGGAACTGGAGCCTTTTCTGGAAGAGCAGATCAGGGCCGCCGGAATCAAGTGCGTCGGCAAGGAGAAAATCCCCCGCTGCGGGGAACTGGCCCCGGCCATCGTGGCCGAGGCCCTTCTGGGCCGGAAGCCGGAAATGGTCCAGGTGGGGGCCGAAGCCGCCCCCCGGCCCCCCATCCTCTGCGCCGGCTGCCCCCACCGCGGCTTTTTCAACCAGTTGGGCAAGCTCCGGGACGTGGTGCTGACCAGCGACCTCGGCTGTTACGCCCTGGGCGGCTCCCCGTCCCAGGGCGCCAAGGATTCCTGCATCTGCATGGGCGCGGCTTTCAGCATGGCCCACGGGGCCCAGAAGGTCTTCAGCCGCTTCGGCGAGAACAAGAGGGTCGTCGCCAACCTGGGCGATTCCACCTTCTTCCACTCCGGCCTCACCGGCCTGATGCAGGCGGTTTACAACAACAGCCCGGTGGTGTTCTGCATCCTGGACAACCGCACCACCGGCATGACCGGCCACCAGGAAAACCCCGGCAGCGGCTTCACCCTGCGGGGAGAGCCGGCCTTCATCCTGGAAATCGAGCCCCTGGTCCGGGCCCTGGGCGTCCGCCACGTCAGGACGGTCAACCCCCTGGACCAGGAGGCCATGAAAGAGGCCCTCCACTGGGGCCTGTCCATAACCGACGCGCCTTCGGTCGTCATCACCCGCTGGCCCTGCGCGCTCAAGAGGCAAAGCGAGGCCGACCGGCGGGAATTCGGCGATTATTTCCACCTCTGCCGGGTGGAGGCCGAACTCTGCGTAGGCTGCCGCTCCTGCGTGCGCACCGGCTGCCCGGCCCTGCGCTTTTCGCCGGCCGACCAAAAGACCCGCATCGAGCCCGGCCAGTGCGTGGGCTGCGAAATCTGCCTCCAGGTCTGCCCTAAAAAGGCCATTTCCGCGGTGGATGGTCATAAGGGGGCGGAGGCATGAGCGAAGTCAAAAACATTCTTTTGGTCGGCGTAGGCGGCCAGGGGACCATACTGGTGGGGAAGATCCTGTCCGGCGGGCTGCTTGACGCCGGCTACGACGTCAAGATGTCGGAAGTCCACGGCATGGCCCAGCGGGGCGGCAGCGTCTCCACCCAGGTCCGCTACGGCCGGAAAGTTTACGCCCCCGTCATCGACCAGGGCCAGGCCGACATCCTGGTGGCCTTCGAGACCATGGAAGCCGTGCGCTGGGCCTCCTACCTCAAAAAGGGCGGGCAGGCCGTGGTCAACGACTACCGCATCCCCTCGGCGCCCATCCTGGCCGGCCAGGCCCAATACCCGGAAGGGCTCCTGGAGGCCCTCCAGGCCCAGGCCCGGACGACGGTCATCAAGGCCGGGGAGATGGCCGCGGCCCTGGGCAACGTCAAGGCCATGAACCTGGTTCTCTTCGGCGCCCTGGTCAGGAAAATGAACCTGGACGGCCTCGACTGGGCCGGCCGTATCAAGGCCGGCGTCAAGCCGGAATTCGTCGAACTCAATCTCAAGGCTTTCCAGGCCGGCTATGAGGCCTGAACGAAGACGGTTTCCCGCGAAAGGGGCAAGGCGTGATGTCAAACCGGAAAATCCCTTATAAAATACATCTTTCGGAGGAGGAAACCCCGAAGGCCTGGTTCAATGTGCGCGCCGACATGAAAACCGGCCACCGGCCGATGCTCCATCCGGCGACCTTGCGGCCGGTCGCCGCGGAGGACCTAAACCCCGTGTTCTGCCGGGAACTGGTCAGGCAGGAACTGAACGACCAGGACCGCTTCATCGAGATACCGCCGGAGGTCTGGGATTTCTACAAGATGTACCGCCCCTCGCCCCTGGTCCGCGCCTACTGCCTGGAGGAGGCCCTGGGCACCCCGGCCAGGATCTACTACAAGTATGAAGGCGGCAACACCTCGGGCAGCCACAAGCTCAATTCGGCCATCGCGCAGGCCTATTACGCGAAGAAGCAGGGGCTTATCGGAGTCACCACGGAGACGGGGGCCGGGCAATGGGGCACGGCGCTGTCCATGGCCTGCGGCTACTTCGGGCTGGAATGCCGGGTTTACATGGTCAAGATTTCCGAGCAACAGAAGCCCTACCGCAAGGGCGTCATGGAGACCTACGGCGCGAAGGTCACGCCGTCGCCCTCCGACACCACTAATATCGGGCGCAAGATACTCGCGGAGAATCCTGAAACCGGCGGCAGCCTCGGCTGCGCGATCTCGGAGGCGGTGGAGGCCGCCGTGACGACCGAGGGGTTCAGGTATGTCTTAGGCAGCGTTTTGAACCAGGTCCTCCTGCACCAGTCCATCATCGGGCTGGAGGCCAGGGCCGCGCTGGAAAAATACGGCGAGTACCCGGACGTGGTCATAGGCTGCGCCGGCGGCGGTTCCAACCTCGGCGGCCTTATGGCCCCCTACATGGCCGACCGGCTGGCGGGCAAAAAAGCGCCGCGCTTCATAGCCGTCGAGCCAGCCTCCTGCCCCTCCCTGACGCGCGGGCGCTTCGCCTACGATTTCTGCGATACGGGCATGGTCACGCCCCTGGCCAAGATGTACACCCTGGGCGCGGGGTTCATGCCGGCGCCGAACCACGCGGGGGGCCTCAGGTATCACGGCATGAGCCCCATCATCTCGCAGCTCTACCATGACGGGCATATCGACGAGGCGCGCGCCGTGGGCCAGGTGCGGGTGTTCGAAGCCGCGGCCATGTTCGCCCGCATCGAAGGCATCCTGCCCGCGCCGGAATCGGGCCACGCCATCCGCGTGGCCCTGGACGAAGCCTTGAAATGCAAGGAGACCGGCGAAAAGAAGACCATCCTGTTCGGGCTTTCCGGCACGGGCAGCTACGACCTCGCCGCCTACATGCAATATAACGAAGGGTCGCTGGAGGACCATATCCCGACGGACGAGGATCTGGAGAAGGGTT
The DNA here is from genome assembly GCA_031286085.1 of Candidatus Adiutrix sp. Taxonomy (GTDB): domain Bacteria; phylum Desulfobacterota; class Desulfarculia; order Adiutricales; family Adiutricaceae; genus Adiutrix. Next base: position 3,569 of record JAITUX010000038.1, read on the forward strand.
TCGCGGGGCTGCCGAAGGTGGATTGATATGCCGGCGGGCGAAGGCGCCCGGGCTGGTTTTACAGATATGAAAATCAAGGTGGTATCGAAATGTTAACCAAGATGATTCTGCTGCTGGGTTTTTTCGCGGTCACGATTTTCGTAGGTTTTTATTTCCGCAAGCGGGCCTCCGACGTCAGCGGGTTCGTCCTGGCCGGGCGCGCCGTCGGGCCGTGGCTGACCGCTTTCGCCTACGGGACCTCCTATTTCTCCGCCGTGGTTTTCGTCGGCTACGCCGGCCAGTTCGGGTGGAAATTCGGCACGGCGGCCGTATGGATAGGCCTGGCCAACGCCTTCATCGGCTCGCTTTTGCCCTGGATGATACTGGGGCGGCGCACGCGCATCATGACGCAGCACTTGAACAGCGCCACCATGCCCGAATTCTTCGGCTCCCGGTTCGATTCCCGGGCCATGAAAGTCGGGGCCTCAATCCTCATCTTCATCTTCCTCATCCCCTACACGGCCTCGCTGTATAACGGGCTTTCGCGCCTTTTCGCCATGGCCTTCGGCGTGGACTTCACGGTCTGCATCGTGGCCATGGCCGTGCTCACGGGGATATACGTGATCGCCGGAGGCTATTTCGCCACGGCGGTCAACGATTTCATACAGGGCTTCATCATGCTGGCCGGAACCGTAGCCGTCATCGCCGCCGTGCTCAACCAGAACGGCGGTTTCCTGGCGGCCCTGGATTCCATGGCCCGCATCGAGGATCCGTCGGCCGCCCCCGGCGCCTATACCTCCTTCTTCGGCCCCGACCCGCTGAACCTCCTGGGCGTCATGCTCCTCACCTCCCTCGGCACCTGGGGGCTGCCCCAGCTGGTGCAGAAGTTTTACGCCATAAAATCAGAAAAGGCCATTTCCACGGGCACGGTTATTTCGACCGTCTTCGCCCTGGTCGTGGCCGGCGGCAGCTATTTTCTGGGCAGCTTCGGCCGCCTTTACTCGGGAAGGGTTGACTTGAACGCGGGCGGCTACGATTCCATCATCCCGACCATGCTTTCAGGCCTGCCCGACCTGTTGATCGGCCTCATCGTCATCCTGGTGCTTTCGGCCTCCATCTCCACGCTCTCCGCCCTGGTCATGACCTCGGCTTCAACCTTCACCCTGGATTTCCTTAAAGGCGCCCTGGTCAAGGAAATGAGCGGGAAAACGCAGCTTCTGCTCATCCGCGCCCTGGTCGTGGTGTTCATCCTCATCTCCTCGGTCGTGGCCACGATGCAATACGGCGGCAGCATAACCTTCATCGCCCAGCTCATGGGCATTTCCTGGGGCGCCCTGGCCGGCGCCTTCCTGGCGCCTTTCCTCTACAGCCTGTATTGGAAACGCGTGAGCAACGCCGCCGTCTGGTGCTGCTTCCTCTTCAGCGCGGCCTTCATGGTCCTCAACATCTACCTCAAGCCCTCGTTCCCGCCCATTCTGCGGTCGCCCATCAACGCCGGGGCCTTCGTCATGCTCGCCGGCCTTATTATCGTGCCCCTGGTCAGCGCCCTGACCCGGAAGCCCGGCGCGGCCCTGGTCGAATCCTGCTTCTCCTGCTACGAGCGGACGGTGAGCATTAAAATAAGCGAGGCCCTGGGCGACGAAAACAAGGCCGGCTGAGAAGAAGCAAGGCGGGAGACGGCCCAGGATGCCTATAACGGAAATACTGGCGGGCAACGCGGAGCGCTGCGGGGATAAAATCTGCCTGACGGAAATCCACCCGGAACTGGAGGAGAAGTACGCCCAGACCTGGAAGGAGTTCGCGCTGGTGGAGACCGAGCCCGGCCCCTGCTGCCGGAAAGAGCTGACCTGGCGCTCGTTCGACAGTCAGGCCAACCAGTTGGCCAACCTGCTCCTCAAGCTGGGGGTGAAACGCGGCGGCAAGGTCGGCCTTCTGCTCATGAACTGCATCGAATGGCTGCCGGTTTTCTTCGGCGTCTTGAAATCCGGCGCGGTGGTCGTGCCCCTGAATTTCAGGTATTCGGCCGAGGAAATCAAGT
>JAITUX010000057.1 GCA_031286085.1 Candidatus Adiutrix sp.
ATATCTCGCTAAAGCGATATCTCGTTCTGTTTCATCTTCTATATCTGCGCCGAAATGGTCAGAGGGCAATACGCTTCCCCTTATAAATTCGGACAGATCCGTCTCTTCACGGCTCGCTGGTATCAACTCAGCTCCGCGTAATTCTTCGCTACCGATGGCCAGAAACGTATCCAGATCCTCATCTGTGATTACGTTTTCGTCGGGAGTTTTCCCATCTGCCATTGTTCGTTACCTTCCTAATGAGGTTTTTTGGAACTACTAAATACCATCGGCATAACTTCAATTCCGCATTAAGCTGGATGAACAAAAATCACTCATGCAAGGATGGGTGATTTTGCGCCCGAGGCTTCTAGGGTTTGTCGCATGAATAGCACCATACCCTCATCCAATACAAAATTATCTCTAAACTACACTTTTGAGAACAATTTTTCAATCTATTTTTGCCTTTTTGATTATTTTTGTACACCGGCGCGTGTACTGCCTGGTGCATTTTTTGCGCGCTTATGTCTCTATAACTCTCTGGAATCATTAGGCGGCGTAGAGATTCCCCGTTTATTTTCCTTGGAATCGAACGGCGCTAGCCTTGGCGTTGTTCGGCCGCGGAGTTCCGGGGGCCCACCAGCACGGTCAGCACCAGGTCGCCCCGGCCGCCGTCCGGGCGGAGGCGGCCCTGGTCCGGCAGGCGGAGGCGGAGGCCGTTTTCGGCGCCGGCCGGAATATTGACCTTCAGCCCCTGGGGGCGGCCGTCCCGGGGATAGGTGATTTCCACCGTGGTCCCCCTGGCCGCGGCCTCGGGCGAGAGGGCCAGGTCATAGCTTATGTCGTAGCGGGCGGCCCGCCGCCGGGCCCAGGCCGGGCCGCCGGGCCGCCAGGCCCAGAGGCCCTCCAGCCAGAGGCGGGCCTTGGCCGGGTCCTCCGCCCGCCGGGCCCGGAACCAGCGGGCCAGGCGGCCGGGCGAGAATTGCAGCCCGGCCCGGCGCAGTTCCTCCTCCAATTCCTTCAAGGTGTCCCGGCCCTTGGGGGTCTGGAAGAAATTGTTCAGAATTTCCGTCCAGTCCGGGTGTTCCTCGTGGCCGGCCTGGGGCCGGGGGCCTTCGGACTGACCTTTCGGTTCAGGCCCGGCCTGGGGCCGGGGGCCTTCAGACTGACCTTTCGGTTCAGGCCCGGCCTGGGTCCGGGGACCTTCGGCCCCCCATTTCGGTTCGGGCCCGGCCTGGGGGCCGGCCGGCCGGGCCTGGGGCTCGGGCCGGGGGCCGGCCGGTTTGGGTCCGGCCGGTTTGGGGCGGAGACGTTCGTAGCGGGCCCGGGTCGCCGGGTCGCTCAGGAGGGCGTAGGCCTGGCTGATGTCCTTGAAGCGTTCCTCGGCCCGGGCGTCGCCGGGGTTGCGGTCGGGGTGGTATTTGACGGCCAGGCGCAGCCAGGCCCGGCGGAGTTCCTCCGGCCCGGCCTTTTCACCGACGCCCAGCACGGCATAGGGGTTTTTGGAGGCCATTCATTCCGCCGGGGTTGGGGCCGGAAGCCGCCGGATGAGTTCCAGGAGGCCGGTGGTGGAAAACCCTTCGGCCAGGGGCAGGGACTTGACCAGCCCGCCCCGGCCGGAGACCAGGTCCGCGCCCACGATTTTTTCCGGGGGCCAGTCGCCGCCCTTGACCAAAACGTCCGGCTTTAAAACGGTTATGAGTTCCAGGGGCGTCTCCTGGTCAAAGAGGGTCACCGCGTCCACCGCCGCCAGGCCGGCCAGCATCTCCGCCCGCACCGCCTCGCCCAGGATGGGCCGGGCCGGGCCTTTTATGGCCCGGACGGAACGGTCGGAGTTCAAGCCCACCAGGAGGAAGTCGCCCAGGCCCCTGGCCTCGGCCAGGTAGCGCAGGTGGCCCGGGTGCAGGAGGTCGAAGCAGCCGTTGGTGAAGACCAGGCTCCGGCCGGCCTCGGCCAGGCCCCGCCGGCGGTCGGCCGCCTGGCCCCAGGACAGGACTTCGCCCATGTCAGGCCGGGACGGCCCTGGCCGGGGCCGTTTTTTTACCCTCGCCGCCGCTCGGCTGGGGCCGGAACATGAGCAACGGCGCGGCCACCATGAGGGAGGAGAAGGTGCCGGCGGTGAAGCCGACGATGAGGGCCAGGGCGAAATCCCGGTTGGCCTGGCCGCCGAAGATATAGAGGGCCAGGGTGGCCAGGATGGTGGTGCCGGAGGTCAGGACGGTGCGGGACAGGGTCTCGTTCAGGCTGCGGTTGATGGTCGCGCCGTAATCCAGCCGGCGGCTCTTCAGGACATGTTCCCGGATGCGGTCGTAGATGATGATGGTGTCGTTGATGGAAAAGCCCACGACGGTCAGGATGGCGGCCACGAAGCTCAAGGATATCTCCTTGCCCAAAAAGGAGAAGACCCCCACGGTGACTATGACGTCGTGGATAAGGGCCAGGATGGCCCCCAGGGCGTATTGGAATTTCAGGAAATAGCACAGGGCCAGGGTGACCAGGAGGGCCAGGACGGTCAGGACGGCCAGGTCGGCCCCCAACAGGGAGGCCAGGTAGCAGACCAGGAGCAGGGCGGCCACGAAGACGGCCGAGGTGCCCCACTTGTGCTCGAAACGGCCGGAAATGTAGATGATGATCATCAAGAGGCTGTAGAAGAGGGCGCTGAAGGCCTTGTCCCGCAGATCCCGGCCCACCTGGGGGCCGACCATCTCCACCCGGCGGATATCCGCCCGGTCGGCCCCGAAATGGCCGGCCAAGGCCTGGCCGGCCCGGGCGCCGAGGGAGCCCTCCTCGATCCCGGCCTCTTCGGCCTCGCCCCGGAGGTTGATGAGAAATTCGCGGTCGCCGGGCGCGCCGTAGGTCTGGAGGCGGGCATCGGCGAAGCCGGCCTGGCCCAGGACGGACCGAATCTCCTCGGGGGCGCCGTTTTCGCTGACGCGGGCCTGGCCCAGGGCGCCGACGGCGAAGTCGACGCCCAGTTCCAAACCCTTGTTGAAGATGGAGGCCAGGCTGGCCAGGACCAGGAGGCCGGCCAAGGGCAGCGTTAGGTGGCGGCGGCCTATGAAGTCCAGGCTGACCCCAGGCTTGATTATTTCCAGGCGGCCGAGGCTCAGTTCCCGGCCGCCCTGGCGGCCCAGGGCCAGGTCGAAGACCAGACGGGAGAAGAAGATGGCCGTGAACATGGAAGAGAGGAGGCCGATGGTCAGGGTCACGGCGAAGCCCCTTATGGGCCCGGTGCCGAACTGGTAGAGGAT
>JAITUX010000190.1 GCA_031286085.1 Candidatus Adiutrix sp.
GGTTTCGGCTTTGTGGAAATGGACGACGACCACGCCTTGGCGGCCATAGACGCCTTGACCGGCAAGGAAGTGGGCGGCCGCAGCCTGCGCATCAACGAAGCCCGGGGCCGCGAGGACCGCGGTCCCCGCCCCGCTCGCCGCGACTACTGAGACCGGGGAGCCCCTCAAGACCTCCAGTTTCACGGCCCCCGGGCCTGATTCCCTCCACCCAAGAGAACGGGCCGGGCCTTTGTCCGGCCCGTTCTTCCGCTTCCGACATCCTTAACGGTTGCGGCCGCTGAAACCAGGGCGGGTTCGTTGCCCGACGAATCGGGTCCAGGCCCCCGGCCTGGTCGGGTCCAGGCTTTTGGCCTGGCGACTTTTGCTTTGACAGGGGCCGGCCGATGGTAATATAATTAAAAATTACGTAATATTCACGAGCCCCCTGGGAGAAAAGGGCATGGAGACAATCGCGGACGCGGTCCGGCCGGCCGGCTGGGCGGAGGCTCCCCCTAGGGCTTGGCGCGGGACCAGCCCGCGCGCGGCGGCCGCTTCGCCCTGGTTCGAGGTTCACCCCCTGCCCTGCGGCGGCCGGGCCATTTACGAGCCGGGCCACTTCCAGGAAGTCATCTCCTTTCTCTTTGAGGGCCGGGATAGGGCTCTGTTGTGGGACACCGGCCTGGGCATCGGCGACTTGCGGGCCGTGGTCGAGGGCCTGACCGCCAAGCCCCTGACGGTGGTGAACAGCCACGCCCACTTCGACCACTTGGGCGGCAATCGGCAGTTCGCGGCCGTCCACGCCGCGGACCACCCCGCGGCCCGGACCCGCATCTTGCGCGGGCTGGGCCCGGCCGCCGTGGCTGAACATATGAGCCCGGACCAGTTCTCCCGCCCTTGGCCGCCCGGCTTCGACCCGGCCAAATACCAAATTCACGGGACGGAGCATATACCCATACGCGAAGGCCACTCGTTCGATTTGGGCGGCCGAATCTTCGAAACCCTGGCCGCGCCCGGACACTCGCCCGACAGCCTGATGCTTTTCGACCGCGAAAACTCCATACTCCTGACCGGGGACACCTTTTACCCGGCCGCCCTCTATACCCACCTGGATTCCGGGGACGGCCTGGCCTCGGATTTCCAGGTCTATCGGGCGACCATGAACCGCCTGGCCCGGGATTACGGCCGGGTGCGCTTTCTGTATTGCGGGCACAACGAGCCGGTCCAGCCCGGCGCGAAACTGGGCCAGGCCGCGGCGGCCTTCGAGGCGGTCGCGGCCGGGACCCGGCCCTTCCGCGAAGACGCCCGCGGCCTGCGCCGCTACGAATTCGACGGGTTCGCCCTGGTGGCGGATCCCGCGAAAATCAAGGGCCTTTAAGGCCGAGAGAACCGGGGAGGCGCTGATCGATTCAGTGTTCCCCTTTATTTCCGGAGTCCGCCCTGGCTCCGGTCAACCTAAGGGAAGACCGCTTCAGACCGTCACTCGGCGCTTCCCGAAACCAACCAGGAGGATGACACCATGATTCGCGCCTTGCGCCTTCTCCCGCTTCTGGCGGCCTTGCTTATTCCCGCCGCGTCCGCCCTGGGCGCCGACGACTTCCGTTCGAAGCTCCTGAAAAAGGACACCCTGGTCATAGGCACTTCCCCGGACTATCCGCCCTATGAGTCCGTGGAGGACGGCAAGCTCGTCGGCTTCGATATCGAGCTTTTTGAAGCCGTGGGGGCGGGCCTGGGGCTGAAGGTTGAATGGAGCCCCATGAACTTCGACAACATCCTGGTCGCGGTGCCGGCCGGGCAGGTGGATATCGGCGTCTCCGGCTTCACCTACAGCGAAGAACGCTCCAAGAACCTCTTGTTCAACAAGACCCCCTACCTCAAGAGCGGCCAGGTGGCCTTTGTCCGGGCCGATTCGGACATCCAGTCGGTCAAGGATTTCCCGGGCCGCTCCTTCTACGCCGGCCTCGGCACCACGGGTGAAAACGCCCTGAAGGAAATCGAGGGCGTGAAAATAAGCAACACCATGGATTACCAGATGGCCTTTGAAATGCTGAGCCGGGGCCAGCTTGACGGCATAGTCTGCGACGTGGCCGTGGGCGAGGGCTATGTCAAGACCATGAACCTCCGGGCCCTGGCCCCGCCCCTGGTGGACGAGGAGAACTTAATCATCACCCGGCTGGGCAACGAAGCGCTGGCCTCGGCCATTGACGAGGAACTGGCCAAGCTGATGAAGACCAAGGTCTATGAAGATCTGCGCGCGAAATTCAAGATGTAAGGGCCTATGGCTCCGGGCGGGCGGCCGCGCCCGCCCGGAAGGGCGGCCGGCATGAACACCCTGGACTACGTCTTCGCCCCCGGCAGCCTGCGCACCCTGGGCCTGGGCGCCCTCCTGACCCTGGAGTTGGCCGTGGGTTCCCTTATCATGGGCGTGGCCCTGGGCGTCATCGGCGCCCTGGGCCGCATTTCCCGGCACCGGCTGCCCCGCTGGCTGGCCACGGTTTACGTGGAGTTCATCCGCGGCACGCCCATGCTGCTCCAGATCATGTTCCTGTTCTTCGGCGTGCCCATGCTCTACAAGGTGTTCACGGGCCAACACATGAACGTCAACCCCCTGGCCGTCGGCCTCATCGCCATGGGCATCAACTCCGGGGCCTACGCCACCGAGCTTATCCGCTCGGGCATCCAGGGGGTGGACAAGGGGCAGATGGAAGCGGCCCGGTCCCTGGGGCTCTCCTACGGCCGGGCCATGCGCCACGTCATTCTGCCCCAGGCCTTCAAGCGCATCATCCCGCCCCTGGTCAGCGAGTTCATCGTCCTAATCAAGGATTCATCACTGGTCTCCACCATCGGGGTCCTTGAACTCATGGGCGGCGTCCGGGTGCTCGGCAGCCAGTATTACAACCTTTTGCCCTTCCTGCTCCTGGCCTCCGCCATGTATCTGGCCATGACCATGAGCGTGTCCGTCCTGGCCCGCCGGCTGGAGAGGAGGTTGAACGCCAGTGATTGAGGTCCAGGGCCTGCACAAGGCGTTCGGCCGGCTGGAAGTTCTGCGGGGGGTGGATTTTTCCATCGCCGAAGGGGAAATCATCGCCCTGGTCGGCCCTTCCGGCTCAGGCAAGTCCACCCTTCTGCGCTGCATCAACGGTTTGGAGGAGGCGACGCGGGGCCGCGTCATCATAGACGGCGCGGACGTGACCCACCCCGAGGCCAGCATGGATGAGATCCGCACCCGGGTGGGCTTCGTCTTTCAGAACTTCAACCTCTTCCCCCACATGTCGGTGCGGCGCAACATAACTCTGGCCCCCACCGTGGTCAAGCGGACGCCCCTGGACGAGGCCGAGGCCGTCTGCGCCGACCTTTTGGCCAAGGTGGGCCTTTCGGACAAGATCGACGCCTTCCCCAACCAGCTCTCCGGCGGCCAGAGGCAGCGGGTGGCCATTGCCCGGGCCCTGGCCATGCACCCCAAGTATATGCTCTTCGACGAACCCACCTCGGCCCTGGACCCGGAGATGATCGGCGAGGTCCTGGCCGTCATCCGCGACCTGGCCTTAGCCGGCATGACCATGGCCATCGTCACCCACGAAATGAGTTTCGCCCGGGAAATCTCCACCTCCGTCGTCTTCATGGACGAGGGGCTGCTCTTGGAGCAGGCGCCGCCGGACAAGTTCTTCTCCGGCCCGGACAACCCCCGGGCCGCCGAGTTCGTGGGCAAAATCCTTTAGAGACTCAAAACAATTTCCGGGCCGCCCGGCCCGTTTTAGGTGTTCGGCCGCCCCTCCCGAAAAGCCTGTTTAAATTGCCCCAGGATTGTTTAAACTTTTTTCGCCCTAACCCATATAGCCGCCCGCCTTAAAAATCGCCCTGCGGGCCTTATAGGGCCTCTGTCTAATTTTCTAGCCATGATCACCCCCTTGCCAGGCCCGGCCGGCCGGGTTATACTTAGAATCAGAGGCGGCCCGAACCAGCAAAGTCGTTC
>JAITUX010000194.1 GCA_031286085.1 Candidatus Adiutrix sp.
CTCTCCCGCCGCCCCCGGATCTGCCCGCGGGTCCGGCGGCCTATCGCCCGGACGGCGGGCAGAGCCTGGGGCCGGCGGGTTCTTGGCCGCCCAATGCCCTGACCCGCCTTAACCTGGGCCATAGGGTGGACCTCAAGACCACTCCGGCTCGCCTCTTGGCGGCTTTGCCTGGCCTGGGCCCTAAAACAGCGGAAAAAGCCCGGGCCGGCGGTTGCCTTGACCGCCGCGCCCGGGCCGCCCTTAAGAACCTGGTCAATGAAACATGCGCCCGGAACAGCCGCTGACCATTTTTGAACTGCGCGCCAGGGACGAGGCGGCCCGGGGGGTTTTTGAAGATCCGGCCAACCTCGACCGCCTTGGGCCGGCTTTGGCCGGGCTCCATTGGGAGGCCGATTTCGCCTTTGTCTTTTTTAAGGGTGAACCAGGGCCGGCCCCGGCCGAATTCCTGGCCGCCAGACCAGACCTGACCCTCAACCACATTCATCACCTGACCTACGGGCAGTGGCAAGACGGAGCCGGAGCCTCCCCCTTCGTCGCGGCCGGCCTGACCATTACCGGCCCTGACGGGGCCGGGCCCGAACCGCGCCTGATCATAGATCCCGGCCTGGCTTTCGGCTTCGGCGGCCACCCCACCACCCTGGCTTGCCTGGGTTGCCTGGCCCTGGCCGTCCAAACCAAGCCCCGTCCCTTATCGGCCCTGGACCTGGGGGCCGGCACGGGCATCCTGGCCCTGGCCGCGGCCCGCCTGGGGGTGCCCCGGGTGACGGGCGTGGACTACAGCCATCTGGCGGTGGCCTCGGCCCTTAACAACCGGCGCCTGAACGGACTGGAGGACCGGGTGGAATTTCACCGGGCTCCGGCCCAACTCTTTCACGACCACCCGGGGGAATTGCTTTTGGCCAACCTGCACTTGAGCCTGCAGGAGGAACTGCTGGAACTGGGGGCCTTCCGCCGCCGCCGCCGGGTGATCGTTTCCGGGCTTCTGCCCAGCGAAGGCGAAGGCTTGTGGGACCGTCTGAAGCAACTCGGATTCAAGCTGGCCGACCAGATCCGAACCGACCGCTGGATAACCATCTACGGCGTAAAAGAATGAAAATCCCGCCCCGCTTCAACGATATCCGGCCCCTGGACCAGACCTTGATCCGGTCCATTTCCCGGGTCGCCTGGGCTGGCGTTTGGGTCAACCTGGTTCTCATCGCGGCCAAGGGCCTGGGCGGCTGGTGGGGCGGCAGCCGCACCCTTATGGCCGATGCGGTCCACAGCCTTTCAGACCTGGTCACCGACGCCGTGGTGCTGGTTGGAGCCCATTACTGGATGGCCCCGGCCGATGCCGAACACCCCTATGGTCATGGCAAAATCGAAACCCTGGTTACCCTGGTCATCGCCTTGGTCCTGGCCCTGGTGGGAATCTTCCTGGCCTGCGGCGCCCTCCAGGCCCTCTCCCGGGTCGCCTTTGAACCGTCGGCCGGACCCCGGGCCGTCACTCCGGCCACTTGGGCGGCTTTGGCCGTCGCCTTGGTTTCCATAGCCGCCAAGGAAATCCTCTACCGATGGACCACGTCCTGGGGCGCGGCCCTCAAATCATCGGCCCTGGTGGCCAATGCCTGGCATCACCGTTCCGACGCCCTAAGTTCCATTCCGCCGGTCATAACCATAGGCGCCGGTGCGGCCGGAGCCTTCAGGGGGCGCGACTTCTGGTTCCTGGACCCGGTCGGCACGGTAGTGGTGGCTGTGATGCTTATCGCCGCCGCCTGGAAAGTGGCCCGGCCCGCCTTGGCCACTCTCTTGGACGCCAGCGCCGGCCGCAAGCTAAACGCGGCCATCCGCAAAACCATGGCCGCCACCCCTGGCGTTCTGTCCTGGCACAAGCTGCGCACTCGTTTCCTGGGCTCGTACGCGGCGGAAGTCAACCTCCACATCCTGGTGGACGGCCGTTTGACCGTGGCTGACGGCCATCGCATCGCCGCCGACGTCAAATACCGCCTCCTGGCCCTGGCCGTCCCCGGCTTGGCCACCCGCATAGTGGACGTTTTGATCCACGTTGAGCCAGGCGGCCCGCCAAGCCGTTGATTCAACCCCCGGCCTTCATTATGGCCAGGATTTTCTCAAACGGCAGGCTGGCTTCCGCCAGATCCGCCAGGCGCTCGTATTCCCCCTCCTTGATTTCCTGGTAGGTGGCCGGGCCGCTGGTTTCGCCGCCGGGCGTTCCTCCCGACTTGAGCCGGCGCAGACCGGCCAGGAAGCGGCGGGTGAAATCCAGGTTGTCGAAAAACCCGTGGAGATAACTGCCGAAAACCAGCCCGTCGGCCCTGACCGCGCCGGTCGGCCGGCCATCGGCCAGATCATCGGCCAGGTGAGCCTGGCCGGGATCAAGATTGGTTTCCCCCATATGGATCTCATAACCGGACAGGGTCAGGCCGCCGGTTTCAGCCAGGGGGCCGGCCGCGGGCCTAAGCCGGTGGGCGGCCTGGACCGTGCGCTTGTCCCGGGCGAAGATGGTTTCCGCCCCCAGAAGCCCCAGGCCGGGGAGGCTGCCCAAATCGCTCTCCACCCCGTGGGGGTCATGGATCATCCGGCCCAGCATCTGAAAGCCGGCGCAGAGGCCCGCGACCGCCGTGCCGGCCTTTGACGCCCGCCGGATGGCTTCGGCCAGACCGCTTTTCTCCAAAAACAGCAGATCCTCAAGAGTGTTCTTTGACCCCGGCAGGATGATGAGGTCGGCCCCGGCCAGGGAGGCCGGCTCGTCCACGTAGCTCAAGCCAACTCCGGGCAGGGCGTCAAAAACGGCGAAATCAGTGAAGTTGGAGAGCCGGGGCAGCCGGACCACGGCCAGTTTGACTTCCGCGTCGGCGCCTGGCCTATCCAGGCGGTCGGTCAGGCTGTCCTCTTCGTCCAAGGCGAATTTTTCATAGGGTATGACCCCCAGGACCGGGAGGTCCAATAGGCCCTCAAGACGCCTGAGGCCCGGTTCCAGGATGGCCAGCTCGCCCCGGAATTTGTTTATCACCAGCCCCTTGATCATGGCCCGTTCCCGGGGCGGCAGAAGCTGGACCGTGCCGTAAAGGGCCGCGAAGACCCCGCCCCGGTCGATGTCGCCCACCAAGAGGGCCGGAGCGCCTATTTCGGCCGCCAGACCCAGGTTGACGAAATCGCCCTCCAACAAATTTATTTCGGCCGGGCTGCCGGCCCCCTCGATTATGACCGCCTGATGCCGCCCGGCCAGGGTCCGGAAGGATTCCAGCACCACCGGCCGCCAGCGGTCCTTGACGGCGTAGTAATCGGGCGCGGCCAGGTCGGCTTCCACCCGGCCGAGGACAATGACCTGGCTTTTGCGGTTGGTGGTGGGCTTAAGAAGGATGGGATTCATCAGCACCGAAGGAGGCAGGCCCGCGGCCTCGGCCTGGGCCGCCTGGGCCCGGCCTATCTCGCCGCCTTCAGAGGTGGCGAAGGAGTTGAGGGACATGTTCTGGGCCTTGAATGGAGCCACAGACCAGCCCCGCCGCCGGAAAAGGCGGCAGAGGGCGGTCACCAGGAGGCTCTTGCCCGCCGAAGAGGCGGTGCCCACCACCATCAAGGTCAGGGCCGGCATGGCTTTTCTATTGTTCCGGAGACAACGGCCGCACGGCCATGACCGGGAACTGGCCCAATCGTATGAGGCGGTCGGTGGTGGAGCCGACCAGGATGCTCTCAATCAGGCCCCGGCCGTGGACGCCCATGACAATGAGGTCGATATGGTTGAGAATGGCGTATTTGTTGAGTTCTTCGTGGGGATGACCGGCCAGGATGACGCTTTCAAACGGTTGATCCCTATGGGGCTCGGGCATGGTTTCCTGGAGCTTGCGGCGCAGTTCGTCCTGGAGATCGGCGGCCAGGCCGCGTTCCTTTTGAGGATCAAGCTTCAAGATCTGGGTCAGCTGGCCGGGTTCAATAACCGTGGCCAGGGTCAGCCGGGCGCCGAAAGCCTGGGCGAAATCCAGGCCCCAGCGCACCGCCCCGGCCGAATCCGGCGAGAAATCACAGGCGATGAGGACCGAGTCGATATTGCGCTCCAACTGTTCCAGGGGTATGTCTCCAGGCACGATGAGGAAGGGCACGCTCAGGGAATGCATGAGTTTGCGGCTGACGGAGCCCAGGAGCAGGCGTTCCAGGCCGCTGCGGGTATGGGTGGCGGCCACCATGAGGTCGGCCCGGCTGTCGGTCACAATCTGGAGGATTTCCTTGGCCGGGTAGCCGATGGCCAGGCGCAGTTCCCAATCCACGGTTTCGCATCTGGTCAATATATCCATGACCTGGGCCCTGGCCGATTGCTCCACCCGGTCCCTCAGTTCCTGGGGGTCGACCATGGTTTCCCCGTAGGGCGTAACCGCCGGGAGATCGATGATATGGGCGACGATGAGCCGGGCGCCGTGGCGGGCGGCCATCTTGGCGGCCAGGGGCAAAGCCTTGTTGGAGCTTTCGGAAAGATCCGTGGCGCAGACCACGGCGGATAATTTGAACATGTCTCGGCCTCCTCCGGATATGCGGCGCCTTCGGGAGCGGTTCAGCCCCCGAAAATCAGGCCGGGAGCTTCCCGGACTATTCTATCCCAGACTTCCGGTCCGGAAAAACTTTCCGCGTAAAGTTTCATCTTGGGTTCGGTG
>JAITUX010000196.1 GCA_031286085.1 Candidatus Adiutrix sp.
GTCCTGGCCCTGGCCCTGGCGGCTTGGCCCGCCCTGGCCCGGGCCCAGGAGGCCGGGCCGGACAGGGCCAAGCCCCCGGCCGTAAGCGGCGCTCCGTCTTTCGAGGTCCTGAACGTGACGACCGGCTCCGGTTCCGGCCGGACTGACGACAAAAAGGCCCTGCGCGTGGAAATCCTGGATTTCGGGCCCAAGAGCCCGGCCGAGGCGGCCGAGGCGGCCCTGGCCGAGGCCGACCCCGGCCTGACCCAGGACCAGCGGGCCGCCAAGGCCCGCGCGGCGGCCCTGGAAACGGCCCTGGAATTGTGGCACAGCCGGATTTTGAGCGAATACAGCCGCGACCTGGGCGGCCGGCCCGACCCCTTCATGCCCAGCCGGGAAGTCCGGGGCGCTCCCGGTTACGCCGGCGCCTCTTACGACCCGTCCCTGCCCCCCATCCTGCGCCTGGATTTGAGCCAGTTGAAACTGGTGGCCATCACCATCCGTTCCGGCGCCGCCGGGGCGGAGGGCGCCCTGGCTTCCTTTGAGGACGGGTCCGGGGCCAGCTATATCCTGCGGCCGGGCGACCGCATCGGCCGCCGCCAGGGCCGCATCACCGGCATCACGTCCAACACGGTCACGGTGGAGGAACCGCCGCCGGGGCCCGGCGCCCCCGCCCGGCTGACGGAGATCAGGCTCGGCGGCCTTGATAACAGCGGCCGGACCCGCCAGGGCGGCCAGCGGGCCCACGACCTGGCCGACCCCTACGAAACCACGGGCCAGGGCGAGGCGGGAACCGCCTACGAAACGGGGCTTCAATGAGTTTACGCCATATAAATTACGGCAAATTATAAAATATCAAAATGTAAAGATTCGATTCAGGCCGGCCGATACGAATGGAGCCGGGGAGGGCCGGCCGGAAGAGGCCCGGGCCGCACGCCCCGGGGCCTTCACCGCTCTGGGTGGCAAGGAGATGAATGATGAGCGTCCGTCTCAAGCGAGTTTATATATTGTCGGCCTTGGCGGCGGCGAGCTTCCTGGGTTGGGCCGGGACGGCCCTGGAGGCCGGCGGCCTGACGACCCTGCAGCTCGGTTTCGCCCCGGCGGGGCAGGAGGCCCCGGCCACTAGCCCGGCCCCGGGCCCGGCCAAGGCTAATTCCGTGCCGCCCAGTTCCCCGGGCGCAGTCAATTTCGACGGCCCCAAGATCTATACCGGGGAGCGCATCTCCCTGGATTTCCAGAATGCCGATCTGCACAACATCATTCGTATAATCGGCGAGATCTCGGGCAAGAACATCGTGGTCTCCGACAAGGTCACCGGCAAGGTGACCTTGAAACTGAAAGACGTGCCCTGGGACCAGGCCCTGGATATAGTGCTGGCCCCCCGCAACCTCGGGGTGGATGAGGCCGGCAACGTCCTGACCATACATGACCTCCAGACCCTGAACGGCATACGGACCGAACGGGAGCGACTGACGGCCGAGCGGAGCGCGGCGGCCAGCAAGGCCCCCCTGGCCAAAAAGGTCTTCACCCCCAGGTACGCCCCCATCGGCGTGGTGGCCGACGAACTCAGGAAACTGGCCACGAGCCGGGGCAAGGTCGTGGCCATCGGCAACGATATTTACGTGGAGGACGAGTCCGGGGCCATCGGCACCATGGCCCAGATTTTCATGCGCGTGGATAGGGTGACCCGCCAGATACTCATCGAGTCCCGCATCGTGGAAGCCAAGACCAACGTCGTCGAGGAACTGGGGGTCCAATGGGGCGGCGGCTACGCCGGTTCCCCGGGCACCGGCAACCCGCGCCCTCAAATCGGCTTTGATTGGGACAGGGGCGGGGGCGTTTTGGCCGCCGGGGAAAACACCGGGGGGGGCCTGGTCGGCCTGGCCGATTTCGCCGGCGGGGCCAGCCTGGGCTTCGGCTACATCAACAAGGCCGGCAGCCTCATATTGAACGCCAGGCTGAAGGCCAGCGAGAACAACAAGGAAAGCCGCACCATCAGCGCCCCGCGCATCATGGCCGCCAACGACCAGACCGTCTCCATCAAGCAGGGCGTCCAGATACCCTTCCGGAGCGGGGGCACGGCCACCAGCCCGCAAAACACCGAGTTCAAGGAAGCGGCCATGGAACTCAAGGTCACTCCTCACATCGAGGAGAACGGCCAGATAATCACCCTGGACATCAATTTGAAGAACGATTCCCCCACCCTGATCCGGCGCGGCTACAGCGGCAGCGCGGGCGACAACCTGGTCGGACTCCGCCTGAGCGGCGGAATGACGGTGGAAGACATAGGCATCAACACCAATGAGGCCAAGACCAAGCTCATGGTCCGGGACGGCGACACCGTGGTCATCGGCGGCATTCTGAAAGACAGCCAGGGCTCCGAATCCGACCGGGTGCCTGGCCTTCACCGCCTGCCCCTGCTGGGCTGGATGTTCCAGGACAACCAGGTCATGAACAGCAAGGAGGAACTCCTCATCTTCATCACCGCCAACATCATCCCCATAAATATATAGAGAAACTCAAGCGATTCAAAGGCCGGCAAAGCCGGACCTTTCAATCGCTTGAGTTCCATTTAGAGCCGAACAATAAAAGGGTCCACGCTGGCCCTTTTATTGTTCGAGGCTCTAGGCTTCCTCTTCGCGGGGCTTGTATTCGGCGACGACCTTGTCCCGCACCTGGGGCGGGGCCTCGTCGTAGCGGGCGAATTCCAGGGAGAAGGAGCCCCGGCCGCCGGTCATGGAGGTCAGGACCGGGGCGTAGCCAAGTATTTCCACCTGGGGCACGTGGGCCTTGATGACCTGTTTCTTGCCCCGGGCCTCGGTGCCCAGGAGCTTGCCCCGGCGGCTGGAGATGTCGCCCATGACGTCGCCCATGAACTCGTCGGGCACGGTGACGGTCAGGAGCATGACGGGCTCCAGTATGGTGGGCTTGCATTCCTGGAAAGCCTTCTTGAAGGCCATGGAGCCGGCGATCTTGAAGGCCATTTCCGAGGAATCCACGTCGTGGTAGCTGCCGAAGACCAGGCCCACCTTCAGGTCCACCACCGGGTTGCCGCTGATGACGCCGCCGGCCATGGCCTCCACGATGCCCTTTTCCACGGCCGGGATGAACTGGCGGGGGATGACGCCGCCGACGATGCGGTCTTCAAAGATGAAGCCCTCGCCCCGGGGCAGGGGTTCCATATCGATGACCGCGTCGCCGTATTGGCCCTTGCCCCCGGTCTGCTTCTTATACTTGCCCTGGATTTTGAGGGCCTTGCCCTTGATGGTCTCCTTGTAGGCGACCTTGGGCGCCTTGAGGAGCATTTCCACCCCGTATTTGCGCTTGAGCTTCTCCAGGGTGGTGTCGATGTGCACCTGGCCCATGCCCGAGAGGATCATCTCGCGGGTCTGGTCGTTGCGGGTCAGGCGCAGGGTCACGTCCTCGGCCAGCATCTTGTTTATGGCCGCGAAAATCTTCTCCTCGTCGCCCTTGCTCTTGGCCTCGACGGCGAAGCCGACCACCGGCTCCATGGCCCGGGGCACGGGGAAGGCGATGGGCGCGGCTTCATCGCAGATGGTGTCGCCGGTCAGGGTGTTCTTGAGCTTGGAGACGGCCACGATGTCGCCCGGCCCGGCCTCGTCGATGGCCTTCTGGCCCTTGCCTTCCAGGGCCAGGAGCTGGCCGAAGCGCTCCTTCTGTTCGGCCCGGCGGTTGTGGAAGCCGCTGTCCGGGGCCAGGGAGCCGGAGACCACCCGGAAGATGGTCAACTGGCCGGCGAAGGGATCGACCACGGTTTTCAGCACCAGGCCGCTGAAAGGCGCGGCCGGGTCGGGCGGCCGGCTCTCTTCGGGCGTCCGCCCGGCCCGGGGGCCCCGGTCCAGGGGCGAGGGCAGGGTGAGGATGAGGTCCAGGATCTGGGCCAGGCCGATTTGCTTGAGCCCGGCGGCCGGCAGGACCGGGGCGATCTTGCGGGCCAGGACCTCGGAACGGAAGGCCTCGCTTATCTCCTCGGGCGTCAGTTCCGTGCCGTCCAGGAATTTTTCCAGGAGGGTGTCGTTGGCCTCGGCCACGGCTTCCACCATTTTTTCCCGCCACTGGGCTATCATATCCTTCATCTCGGCCGGGGGGTCGCCTTCAGCGGCCTTGCCGGATTCATCGTAGAACCAGGCCCGGCCGGTCAGAAGGCTCACCAGGCCCTTGAAGCCGTTTTCCGCCCCGATGGGCAGAAAGGCCGGGATGGGCTTGGGGTCGCCCAGGGAATCGGCCAGGTCTTGGAGGACGGCGTAAAAATCGGCCCGTTCCCTGTCCATCTTATTGATGACGACCATGAGGGGCAGGTTGAGGGCGCCGGCGAAATCCCAGGTTTTTTCCGTGGAGACCTTCACGCCGTCCACCGCGTCCACCAGCATGACCGCGGCGTCCACCCCGCCCAGGACCGTCTGGGTGTCGTTCAGGAAGTTCTCGTCGCCGGGGGTGTCGATGAAGGTGATCTGGTGCTTTTTCCAGGGGAGGGAATGAAAGGCGGAATTTATGCTGCTCTTGCGCTTTATTTCCTCGGGTTCCGCGTCCAGGACGGAAGTGCCCTCCATGACCGAGCCCAGGCGGGTGGTCACCTTGGTGTGGAAGAGGAGGGCCTCGGCCAGCGTGGTCTTGCCGGCCCCGTTATGGGAGATGAAGGCGATGGTTCTCTGCTTGGCGACGTCTTTCATGAATCAACCCCTGGCGGGAGCCGGCCAGGGCCGGCGGCCTGTTTTGGTTCAATGACCATATAATACCACATCTTGCTAGTATGGCCCAAACCGCCGCCCCTTGTCAAGAAGGCGGACTGTGTGTTGGGAACGCGAAACTTGTCCGTGGCAATAGCGCGAGAGTTGTCCGCTAATAAGACCTTGAAGCTACAAAGTTTTTGGCTTAAGGCAATGTTTCGGCCACTTAATGAGGAGCCACTCTCTAAGCAACAGGCTCACAATTCGTTTCTTGACTTTTTTACGGCCTCATGTTTTAATTTCAAGCAGGTACTGAAAATACCTGTAAGCGGTCACACGCCCGGTCAGCCGTGTCTT
>JAITUX010000122.1 GCA_031286085.1 Candidatus Adiutrix sp.
ATAGGCCCCGAAACCGACCTTGACCTCCAGTTCGCCCCGCCGGGCGAAAAGAGTGAGGCCCCGCACGGCGTCGTAGTTGATTTCGGCAACCTGGTCCAACTTGAATTCATCCTGGCGGGCCGCCAGGACATCCACCAGGCTGAAGATTTCAGCCAGCGCCGTTATGACTCCCGGGGTGCGGCTCATAAGCTCATCTTCGCTGAAGCCGCTGACTATGACCAAGCCCGGGTTTTCGCCCGGTTCCAGCGCCTTGAAGGGGCGCCCCCCGTCGCTCAAGTAATAGAGCCGCCCCAGGCTGACCAGCAGCTTGGGCCGGTATTCGACGATTTCGATGATCACCGTGTCCGGCATGGCCTTGGACACCCTCGCCTCGTCCAGCCAGGACAGGGCGGAGAGGGAGGCGGCGGCCTTATCGGTGTCGAAAAGCCAGATGTTGACCGGATTATCCAGGCCGGCGGCCTTAAGTATCTCTTCGCGGCCGATACGGTTCAAGCCGGAAATGTTCACCTTCTTGACGGCGAAATAATCCGATTTCGAGGCGTAGAGATAGCCGATCACCAGGAATACGGAAATGGAAGCCAGGGTAAGGATGGCCAGGAACGCGCCCAAAACGGCCTTGAGGCCGCGCCCCAGGATCTTGAGGCCCAGGCCGCCGGCCGTCTGGGGCACCTTGCTTCCGGCGTCCCGGCCTTCGCGGATAAGGCGGATATTCCGCGTGAGAGGACGGCCCGAAGGGGAATACCGTTTGCGCCCGTTCATGCCCTCACCTCGCCGCCAGGGCCCAGGACCTTGAGTTCCAGTTCCAGGGCCAGCCCGCGCCGCGCCAGGACGCCCTGCCGGACGCGGTCTATGAGGGCCAGGATGTCCGAGGCCGTAGCCCCGTTCTCCGCCAGGATGAAATTGGCGTGGACTTCGCTTACCCTGGCCCCCCCGACCCGCTGCCCTTTAAAGCCGCATTCGTCAATGAGCCGCCCGGCGGAAATGGACGGCGGATTCTTGAATACGCAGCCGGCCGAACGGCCGCCCAGGGGCTGCCCTCCCCGCCGCTCCCGAATCTCCGCCAAGCGGGCCCGGATCTCCACGGCCGGCCGGGAAGTCAAGGCGAATTCAGCCTCCAGAATGACGGCCCGCTCCGGAAGCCCCTCAAGACGCCGATAGGCGAAATTCAAATCCGCGGCCGGGATGGATCGCGCCCGGCCGTCCCCTTCCAGGACGAAAAGCCTGGTCACGGCCCGGCCCAGGCCTTCCGGACCCGCGCCGGCATTGCCGGCCACCGCCCCGCCCACCGTTCCGGGCAAGCCGGCCAAGCCTTCCAGGCCGCCCAAATCCCTGGCCACGGTCCAGGCCAGAAGGTCGGCGCTGGCCGCCGCCGCCCCGGCCCGGACCAGGGAACCGGCGCCCTCAAGCCCGGCGAAGCCGGCACCCAATTTGATGACCAGGCCGTCAAAACCGGCGTCGTCAAAAAGCAGGTTGGAACCGCCGCCCAGCATAATGAAGGGCAGTCTTTCCCGCCGGGCCGAGGCCAGGAGTTCCTGAAGCTCTCCGACGTCTTCCGGCCTGGCCAGCATACGGGCCGGGCCGCCCACCCGGAAAGAGGTGAGTTCCCGGAGAGGCGCCTGGAAGGCCAGGCGGCCGCCCAGGCGTTCGGCCAATCGACGCCAGGAATCCTTCATCGGGCCTCTCCGCCGTTTCCGTCCATCCGGGCCATGAGGCGCAGGGTTTCCTCGCCCACCAGATGGATGTTGCCGGCCCCCAGGGTCAAAAAGACGTCGCCGGGGGCCAGGCTGGCGGTCAAAATCTCGGACAGGCCGGACAAATCGGCCTGGTAGCGGACGTCGCGGTGCCCGTGGCTGCGGATGGCCTCGGTCAGGCGCCGGGCGTCCACGCCCTCTATGGGCGCCTCACCCGCGCCGTAGATGTCGGTGACGATGAGCCGGTCCGTCTGGTTGAAGGCCGGGATGAAATCGTCAAAAAGGCTCTGGGTGCGGCTGTGCCGGTGAGGCTGAAAAACCACCACCCTGCGCCGCCTTGGGAAACACTCGGTCAGGGCGGACAGGGTGGCCCGGATTTCCGTGGGGTGGTGGCCGTAATCGTCCAGGAAGGTCACGCCCCCGGCCTCGCCCTTTTTTTCAAAGCGGCGTCCCACGCCCTTCAGTTCCGCCAGGCCGGCGACGACCGTCTCCGGTTCCAGGCCCATCTCCAGGCCCACGGCCGCGGCGGCCAAGGAATTCAAGACATTGTGGCGGCCGGGGATGTTAAGGCTCACCCGGCCCAGGTTACGGCCTGACCGGCAGAGGTCGAAGGCGTAACCCCAGTCGCCGCACTGGACGTTGCGGGCGGAAACCTCGGCCTGGGCCGAGAGGCCATAGGTCAGGCAGCGTTTCCTGATCTTGGGGACAAGGCTCTGGACATTGGCGTCGTCCAGACAGATGACGGAAAAGCCGTAGAAGGGCACCTTGTTGATGAAGGCCAGGAAACTCTCCTTGAGATGCTCCAGGTCCCGGTAGTAATTCATATGTTCCAGGTCGATGTTGGTCACCACGGCGATGGTGGGGGTCAGGAGCAGAAATGAGCCGTCCGATTCATCGGCTTCAGCCACCATGAGTTCGCCCTGGCCCAAGCGGGCGCCCACTCCCAGGTGGTTGAGCCGGCCGCCTATGACCAGGGTGGGGTCCAGCCCGGCCCTGGTCAGAACGGCGCCCACCAGGGAGGTCGTGGTGGTCTTGCCGTGGCTGCCGGCCACGGTCACGGCGTATTTCAGGCGCATCAGTTCAGCCAGCATTTCAGCCCGGGGTATGACCGGAATCAGGTCGCGCCTGGCCGCGACAATTTCGGGGTTGTCGCCCGGCACGGCCGAGGAGACCACCACGACTTCCGCCCCGCGCACGTTCAGGCCCGAATGTCCCAAGGTGACTTCCGCCCCCAGTTCCGCCAGCCGCCGGGTTATGTCGCTGGACCGGAGGTCTGAACCGCTGACCTTGTGACCCAGGTTCAGCAGAACTTCGGCCAGGCCGCACATGCCGATGCCGCCGATGCCCACAAAGTGTATATGCCGTTTTTTTCTGAACATTAGTCGCGTCCCATATTCACATTAAAAAATCCACTTTCGCCGGTTCATTCCGGACTGCCCGTCACCGCCCGGGCGGCGGCGCCCCTGGTTTTCGGCCTTTCGGCCAGTTCCAGGCACAACCCGGCCAGCCGGATGTCGGCCTCCAGCCTGGCCAGAGAGGCGGAGGCCCGGGACAGCGCGGCCAATCTTTCCGGGGCGGTCAATAATCCTCTCAGAACCTCGGCCAATGACTCCGGAGTCAGGGCGGCCTGCGGCAGAACCAGGGCCGCCCCGGCCCTTTCGAAAAAACGGGCGTTGGCGGCCTGGTGGTCGTCGGCCGCGGTCGGCAGAGGCACCAAGACGGCCGGGAGGCCGGCCGCGGCCAGTTCCGCCAGGGTGATGGCGCCGGCCCGGCCCACGACCAAGTCGGCCCGGCGATAAAGCGCGGCCATGTCCTGGTAGAATTCAGCCGCCTCGGCCTCCGCGCCGGCCTCCAGGTAAATACGCCGCACTTCGGCCAGGTCGGCCGTCCCGGTCTGATGAATGATTTTGATGGCCAAACCCTCTCGGACCAACCCGGCCAAGGCCGGAGCCGCCGCCAGGTTCAGAGCCCGGGCTCCCTGGCTGCCGCCGGTGACCAGGACGGTCAAGGGCCGGCGGCCGAAGTCCCGTTCCATTTTGTGGAGGGCCGCGATCTCCGGGCGTACGGGATTGCCGGTGACCACGACCCGGCCGGCCGGGAAGGCCGGCGCGGCCTCTTCAAAGCCCAGGCAGACCCGGGCGGCCAGGCGGCCCAAAACCTTGTTGCTCAGGCCGGCCCGGGAATTCTGCTCGTGGATGAGCAGGGGCACGCCCATAATCCAGGCGGCCAACCCCACCGGCACGGTCACATAACCGCCGGCCCCGAAACAGACCAGGGGCCGATAGGAGCGCACGAGTCCCAGCGCCTCCCAAAACCCGGCCCAGGCGAGCCGCAGGCCCTTTAAACGGGCGGCCAGCCCCAGGCCTTTCCAGCCGCCGGCCGGGAGCGCCACCCGGCGGAACCCGGCCGGGTCCACGATGGCCGCCTCCACC
The DNA here is from genome assembly GCA_031286085.1 of Candidatus Adiutrix sp. GTDB lineage: Bacteria > Desulfobacterota > Desulfarculia > Adiutricales > Adiutricaceae > Adiutrix. Next base: position 4,124 of record JAITUX010000122.1, read on the forward strand.
GGGCGGCCGGCGCCCACAAACAGGCAGTCGGCCTCCGGCCGTATCTTCTTCAGGGCCCGGGCCAGGGAGAGAGCCGGCCATAAATGCCCTCCCGTGCCGCCGGCGGCCAATATGAAACGAGGTTCCGTCATAGCGTCCTTTGTCAGCGTCCTTCAGGCCGTCAGGGCAGCGCCAGGGGCCCCTGCCGGGCCCGGGCGGCCCGCCCGGAAGGCTTTTCAAGGTGGCACTGGCTGGAAACATTCATCAAGAGGCCCATGGCCGCGCAGCAGACCACAAGATTGGTTCCGCCGTAGCTGAAAAACGGCAGAGGCAACCCCTTGGTGGGTATGAGGGCCGTAACCACGGCCATGTTGAAAAAGGCGGGCACGGCCACCACCAGCGTACAGCCCAGGGCCAGATAAACCCCGCCGCCGTCCCGGGCCGCGACCGCCC
>JAITUX010000260.1 GCA_031286085.1 Candidatus Adiutrix sp.
CCCCTTGGTGGGTATGAGGGCCGTAACCACGGCCATGTTGAAAAAGGCGGGCACGGCCACCACCAGCGTACAGCCCAGGGCCAGATAAACCCCGCCGCCGTCCCGGGCCGCGACCGCCCGGGCAATGGCCAGCCCCCGGACTATCAAGGCGAGAAACAAGACCCCGACCACCAGGACGCCCGCCAGGCCTACTTCCTCGGCCAGCACGGAAAAGATGAAATCGGTATGGGGCTCGGGCAGAAAGAAGAGTTTTTGCTGGCCGGCCCCCGGACCCTGCCCCCAGAGACCGCCGGAGGCGAAGGCGTAAAAGGAATGGATGATGTGATAGCCGGCGTCCTGGGGAACGGACCAGGGGTCCAGGAAAGCGGCGATACGGCGGAGGCGATAGGCGTAACTGATTATTTCATGATAGAGGACCGCCCCGCCGGCCAGGCTCAGGGCGGCCAGGTGCCAGACCTTGATGCCGGCCACGCACATCATGATGAAGGCGATCAGGGCCACTGAAAAAGCCGTGCCGAGATCCGGCTCGGCCAGGATCAGGCCCACGGTGAGGCTGAGCAAGGTCAGGTGGGGCAGAAGCCCGTAGATGAGGCTGGCATTCCGGGGCCCCTTGCGGCTCAATGAATAGGCCAGGTAGATCACTATGCTCAGCTTGGCCGTCTCCGAAGGCTGGAGGCTGAAACCGGGCAGCCGGAGCCAGCGATGGGCGCCGCTCACCTCATGCCCCACGCCGGGCAGAAGGACCAGGCCCAGGCCGATAAGGCTGGCGGCCAGGGCCGGATAGGCCAGGCGCAGCCAAATTTGGTAGGGCACCCGGGAAAGAACCAGCATCATAATCAGGCCTAGGACCAGGTTCCGCAGTTGGGGCCGAAAAAAGAAATAGGCGTCCCCGAAACGCTGTTCGGCCATTATGGAACTGGCCGACAGAAGCATGACCAGCCCCAGCCCCGACAGGGCCAGGACCAGAACCAGCAGCAGCGCGTCGAAATGGCCCTTGTTTTTTTCAATCATGCCGTCGAACCTGTTTCATGGCCTTATTTCATTTTGGCGTCGGCGGCCCTCAGGCCGCCCGGGCCTGCTTTTTGACTTCCTTGACAAAGGACTCGCCGCGATGCTTGTAATCCTTGAACATGTCAAAGCTGGCGCAGGCCGGGGAAAGCAGCACCACCGAACCCTTGGTCGCCGCGGCCCGGGCCTGGCGGACCGCCTCGGCCATGCTGTCGGCCACGCTTATGGGCGCGGCCCCGGCCAGGGCCGAACCGATTTTGTCCCGATCCTCGCCGATCAAGACCAGATGTTTGACCTTCTCGTGGACAGGCTTGTAGAGGAGACGAAAATCCTGCCCCTTGGCCTGGCCGCCGGCTATAAGAACCACGGGCGGCTTGAAGCTGGCCAGGGCCATGCTCACCGCCCCTATATTGGTGCCCTTGGAATCGTCATAGTACTTGACCTGGCCGTATTCGCCGACCAGTTCCAGGCGGTGCTTCTGGGGCGTGAAATCCACGGCCGCGTCCAGGGCCTTCTGGGCGCTTATGCCCAGCTTGGAAGCCAGGCCGACCGCGGCCATGACGTTTTCCTGGTTATGCACGCCTTCAAGCTTGAAATCCGCCCAGGCCCGCCCGGCCGTCTCCCGGCCGGACTCGGCGACCAGAATCTCGCCGCGATGAACCCAGGCTCCGCAGCGCTGCCTTTTCCGGCGGGAAAAGCCGAACCTGGCGGCCACGGTGTTTTTGTGGAACAGGAGGGGATCGTCCTCATTCATCACGGCCAGGTCCAAGGGCGTCTGGTTAATGAGGATCCTGCTCTTGGCCCGGAAATATTCGGCCATGTCCGCATAGCGGTCGAGGTGATCCGGGGAGACGTTCAGAATGGCCGCGGCCGAGGCGTGAAAGATGCTGGCCGTCTCCATCTGGTAGCTGGAAACCTCCACCACGGCGGCCTGGGCCTTCTGTCCGTTCAGGATGAAGCGGCTCAAGGGATCGCCGATGTTGCCGCCCACAAACACCGGAATTCTGTTCTTCCGGCAGATATGTCCCAAAAGCCCGGTGGTGGTGGTCTTGCCGTTGGAGCCGGTGATGCCCACGAGAGGCACCCGGATCATGGAGGAAGCCAATTCCATTTCACCCGTGACGGGCATTTTCCCGGCCGCCTCTCTCAGGCCGGGAAAACTCCAGGGGATCCCGGGGCTTAAGACGACCAGTTCAACGTCCTTGAAACCCTCGGCGACCTTGTCGCCAAAGATCCATTTCACCGGTCGGCCCCGGAAACGCTCCAGCGCCTCGCTCAGTTCCGAGGCCGGTTTCTGGTCGCAGACGGTCACTTCGGCGCCCGCTTCCAGAAGAAGTTCCGCGGCCCACTGGCCCGACAGGCCCGCGCCAACGACCAGGCACTTTCCAAATCTTTTTACAGCCACTCTTTGCCCTCCTTGCAAACCGCTAATTAAACAGGAACGAAACTTTGCCGGCGAGTAAGCCACTCGAAATTCATCTCACCTTCAAAGTGGACAGCCCGATCATGGCCAGTATGATGGCGATAATCCAGAATCTTACGATAACCTTGGGCTCCGACCACCCTTTCAGTTCGAAATGATGATGGAGCGGCGCCATGCGAAAAACCCTCCGGCCTCCGGTCAGCTTGAAATAGCCGACCTGTATGATGACGCTCATGGCCTCCATGACGAAAAGGCCGCCGACGATTAAGAGAATGAGCTCCTGCTTGGCGATCAGGGCCGCGCACCCCAGGAATCCGCCCAGGGACAGGGAACCGACGTCGCCCATGAAGATCTGGGCCGGGTAGGTGTTGTACCATAGAAAACCCAGGACCGATCCGGCCACGGCCGCCAGGAGCACCGTGACTTCGGCCGCCCCCGGGACAAAGCTTATCTGCAGGTATTGAGCGAAGCGGGCGTGACCCGCGCAATAGACGAAAACCATGTAAGTCAGGGTGGCGATGATCATGGGGCCGGCGGCCAGCCCGTCCAGGCCGTCGGTCAGGTTGACCGCGTTGGAGGCCCCGCAGATGACCAGGGCGGCGAAGGGGATGTAGAGCACGCCCAGGTCCAGGCTCAAGCCTTTGAAGACCGGCATATACAGCACCGTGTCGAAGGCCGGTGAAAAATACAGGAAGATTCCGGCGACCAGGCCGATTCCGAACTGGACCAGGAGTTTCCGTGAGGCCGTCAAACCCTGGTTGTGCCGCCGCCTGATTTTCAGGTAATCATCAAGAAAACCCAGAGCCCCCAGGCCAAGACCGCAGAACAGGGTCAGCCAGATTGAGGATTCTCCGAGATCCACCCACATCAAAGTCGAAACGGAGGCCGCCAGAAGGATCAGGAGGCCGCCCATGGTGGGCGTGCCTGACTTCTTCTGGTGCGAGGCCGGCCCCTCCTCCCTGATATACTGCTGAATCTGGTAATTCCTGACCAGGTCTATGAAACGGCCGCCGATGGCGAGCCAGACGGCCAGGGAACAGAAAGCCGCCAGGATGCTTCGGAAGGTCAGGTATTTGAAGACGTTGAAGAAGCTGACTTCCTCGGTCAACAGGCTGAACAAGTGGTAAATCATCCGAAGCCTCGCCTCAGCCCTGTTTTGGCCCGCGGCGGCGGACGCCGCCGCTGATTCGAAAATACTCGACCGCCCGTTCAAGACAGATCCCGCGGGAGCCTTTGACCAGAACCGCCCCTCGGGGCCACCCGGCCAATACCCAGGCCGCCGCCTCTTCAGGCCCGGCGCATTCCCGCGTCGCCGAGCGGGCCAGGCCGGCCCGCCGGGCGGCTCTGGCGGCCTCGGCGGACAAGGGGCCCACCAAGGCCAGATAATCAAGGCCCAGGCCGGCGGCCAAGCGGCCGATTTGACGATGAAAGGCCTTCCCCTTGACGCCCAGTTCCAGCATGTCACCCAGAATGGCCCCGCGCCGGCCGCGAATTTTCAAATCAGCCATAAAGGCCAGGCCGGCGGACATGGAAGCCGGGTTGGCGTTATAGGTATCGTCCAACACCCAAAAACGGGCATTGACCTGAAAGGGAACCAGACGGCCGGGGAAGGCGCGGATCGCCTCCAGGCCCTGTTGAATCCGGTCCCAATCAGCCCCGGCCCCGAAGGCGGCGGCGGCGGCGGCCAAGGCGTTCCGGGCATTGTGGCGGCCCAAGAGCTTAAGTTCCACCCGGCGCCCCC
>JAITUX010000009.1 GCA_031286085.1 Candidatus Adiutrix sp.
CTGGAGTTGTTGTATTTCTTGTCAGCCAAGGTGCGGCGGCCAAGATAGGAGACCAGGGCCAGGGCCCAGGGCCCGGAGCCGCAGACCACCAGGTTTTCCTTGGCCGAGGAGCTGTAGAGCCGCCGGTCGCCGTGGGTGGCGTAATAGGCCAGGCAGTGGCGGGCCAGGACCTTGGGCGGCCGTCCCGTCAGGCGGCGCAAGAGGCCCCGGCGGACGACCCCGCGGGAGGCCAGGGTCGCCAGGCCGTCCTCCATGGCGGCGGCCAGGCCGCGCTCCTGGAAGTAATCCTCGAAATCCGGGTCCTGGCCGAAGGTGCGGCGGTGGTAGTCCCGGGCTTCCTCCACGGCCCGGGCCGCGGATTCGGCCAGGTTCCGGGTTTTTTTCAAGTGGGAGAAGGCCCGGGCGGCCACCTGGGAGGTCATTATCTTCTTGTCCCGGGCTATTTCGCGGATGGCGTAGAGCGAGGCGTATTCATCCAGGGTCAGTTCCGAAGGGCCGCCCTCGCCCCGCTCCAGTTCCGCGGCCAGTTCCGAGGCCAGGCGGCCCCGGCCCAGGCCCACGTAGGTCCGGCCGTAGAGGCCGGCGAGGCCCCGGAAAAGGTTGCCCCAGGGGTCCCAGGGCCGTTTCAGAAATTCCCGGAACAGGCGGTGGCCGTTGAGCCAGGAGGCCAGGGAACGGCCCTCCGAGAGGCCCTGGTCTTCGGGAATCCGGCTGTAGCTAAGGACCACCGGCTGCACAAAGGCGTCGTTGCGGGCGGCCAGGGCGCCCTGGAGGGCGATGAGGCGCCGGGGATAGCGCAGGCTCCCGTCCCTGGTCCGGGCGCCGCCGGACCAGGCCTCCAGAAAGATGCCCTGGCTCTTGCCGGTCTCGCCCAAGGCCTGGCAAAAATGAAACAGGGTCGAGAGATAGGCCCGGCTGGCCCCGGCCCGCAGGATGACGTAGGAGCCGAGCATCAGGAGCTTGCCCAGGGAGGGCGTGGCCATCATGTTCTGCCCGGCGGCGAAGAGGGGCAGGCCCAGGCCGTGGATATCCAGGAAAACGTCGAAAATGAACTCGTCCCAATGAGAGGAATGGTTGATGAGGTAAACCACCCCCCGGCCCTCCCGGAGGGCCTCCCGGAGACGGGGCAGGTTGGCCAGTTCCCGACAGTCGCGGGAAAGGAAGAGATTTTCCAGGTTTTCGCACCCGGCCCCGAACAGGCCGGCGACTATGTTCACGGCCGCGGAACGGAGAGTCTGGTGGAGCCCCGCGTCGTAACGGCAGGAGATGATGGCGGCCTGGGCTTCCAGTTCCCGCCGGCCCACCGGCTCGCCCCGGGCGGCCAGGGACCTTTCGGCCAGGTCCACGGCCCGCCGGGCCACCTCGGCCTGGTCGGCAAAGGCGGGGGTTATGGGGCCGGTGCGGGCCGCGTAGCCCGCCCCCGGCTCCCGACGGGCCAGTGATTCCACGAACTTGACCAGGTCAAGGCGCTGAAACAGGCCCCAAACAAGTTTTCCCAAAAATGAGGCGAAATTTTTCTTCATTAACTTAAATCCGGCTCCCCTGGCATCTAAAGAAAAAAAGAAATAAGCCGGCCGACTTTGTCGGCCCGCAAGCCAGAGCCAAGCGGAAGAAAGGTTCGGCTTGGCTGGCCTTTCTTCCGCTTGAGGCTCTAGTCGGCTTCCCTGGCATTTGTCTTGGGTCAGTGGTCCCACCGTAGCCGTCAGGCTGGCGGAAAAAAGACCAAGCCGGCGGAATTTGAGGCACCTCAGGTGCCTAGTCGGAGGGGCTGGAGCCTATGGGTATGATGCGGTACTCGTCCTTGTTGGGCGGCACCTTGTCGAAAACCACCATGAAGGGCACTTCCTGGCCCGGGGCGATGTTCATGTTCTGGCCGCCCTTCCCGCCCCTGATATTGAGGCGGGCCATGATCTCCTCCTTGGGCAGGGAGGCCAGGTCCTCTTCGGAGATGAGGTTGCCGGCATAGACGAAGCGGTCGGCCAGGGTGTTGCCGCTTGGGTCCAGCAAGAGGCCCCGGAGGCGGATGAAACTGCGGGGCTCGGGGTAGCTGTTGCGCACCCGGCCGGTTATGACCAGGAGTTCGCCTTCCTTGTCGTTCCGGCGGTAGAAGTGCTTAAGGTTGTCCTTGGGAGTGAAGGTGATGTGCTCTATGCCCCGGGGATCGACGCCGGCGATGGCCGGGATAGGGGGGGCTACGGGCTGGGCGGCCGGGGGCGGGCCGTCGCCTTCACTCAAGGCCAGGGGCTCGGGCCGGGCGCTCAGGTAATAGAGGCCGATGGTCAGGGCGGCGCAGAAAATGGCCAGGCCCAGGAAGAGGCCGTTCCGCCGGCTCTTGACCCGGATGACGGGCGAGCGGACTTCGCCGCTGAAGGCGGGGGTTAAAATCGGGGGCAGATCGTCGCCCAGCCGGCGCGCGGAGGTTCGGCGGGTTTGGCCGGGCCGGGTCGGATCGGCGGCCAGACCCAGGTCGTCGTCAACCTCGTCCGGTTCCGGCAAATCGGAATCCTCCGGCCCCTCGTCCCAGGCGTCTT
>JAITUX010000026.1 GCA_031286085.1 Candidatus Adiutrix sp.
GCCTTCGGCCCCCGCCCGGCCTTCCTGGCCCGGGAAATGACCAAATTCCACGAGGAATGGCTGTCCGCCGACCTGGCCGCCCTGGCGGCCGAGGCGGCCGCGCGGCCGAGGCAGGGCGAAATGACCATCGTGGTGGGCGGTTGCGGCGGCGAGGGCCAGCCGGCGGCCCTGGACGAGGCGGCCCTGGAAGCGGCGGCCCGCTCCGACCCCCGCCCCACCCGGGAACTGGCGGCGGACCTGGCCCGGCGCTGGGGCCGGAGCCGGGGGGAGATATATAAGTTGCTCCTCCAGGCCAGAAGTGATTAACGGTCTTTCCGGGGCCACAGGCCCCAGAGCCCATAGCCGGCCGGCGACGGGCCAGCGCGGAGACAGGTTGCCGAGGCCGTGAAGGCACGGTAATTAAAAGCGCCGCCGGCGCCCGAAGCCGGAAGGACGGCGGAATAAACTTATGGCCGAAGTGGTGAAGGATTGGGAGGCTTTTGAAATCCTGGCCCTGCCCTTGGCCGGGGCCGAGCCGGTGCGCGGCCTGGGGCGAGGGCGGCCGGTTTCGGCCGGCGAACTCCTGGCCCGGTCCCCCGACCCCGCCCGGGGCGATCTCCGGGCTCCGGCGGCCGGCTTTTTGGAGGCGGTCCGGGCGGAGGAAATAATCATCCGCGGGGACGAGGCCGCGGTGGGGGAGCCGCCGCGGCCGGCGGAGTTGGAGGGCCTGGGGCCGGCGGACCTCGGCCGGGCCTTGAAGGAACTGGGCCTGGACCTGGCGGACCCGTTGCCGGGCGAGCCCTTGGTCATCAGCGCCCTGGACCCCGAGCCGGGCCTCTGCTTCGCCCGGCCCCTCCTGGCCGAGCATCGGGAGACCCTGGCCGCGGGCCTGGCCACCCTAAGGCGCCTCCACCCGGGCCTCCGCCTGGTCTGGGCCGGCTTAAGCCCCGGGGAGGCCCCCCCCGGGGGCCGACGACTTCCATCGACCGCGGATTGATTATCCCTGGACCCTGCCGGCCCTGGTCAAAAAGAGCCTCACCGGGCGCCTGGATGGGTCCGGGCGCGGCACGGCGGACCTGCGCCGGCTCTTCGACCTGGGCCGCCTCTGGCGCACGGGCCTGCCCCTCCGGCGCATGATACTGACCCTGGCCGGGGCCACTTATTTCGTGCCCCCCGGGGCCCGGCCCGCGGACCTCCTGGCCTCGGCCCACCTGGAACCCCGGCCCGGGGACGCGGTGGTGGCCGGCGGGCTTATCCGGGGCCGCACCCTGGCCCGCCTGACCCGGGGCCTGGGCCGGGAGACGGCCGGCCTCCACCTTATCCGCCGGGCCGCCTCCAGGCCCGGGCCGGGGCCCTGCCGCCGCTGCGGCGATTGCTTAAGGGCCTGCCCGGCCGGCGGGCCGGGCCGTTTCGTCCTGGGGCCGGGGGAGGAACCGTCTTCCGGGGCGTCCATCCCCGAGGATTGCCTTGAATGCTGGGCCTGCGCCCTGGCCTGCCCGGCCCGGCGGCGGCGCCTGAGGCGCCTCTGATTTCGGCGGCCTTACGGCCAGGGGTTCAGGGGCCGCGGCCCCTGAATCGTATGGCCGGCTATTTTTACTTGTTGACAAGCGGCGTTTGATGGTGTAACATGCTTCTATCGTTTTTTCAGCCATACAACACCGGATGCGCGAGCGGCGCGGAGCTGGATTTTCAGTCTGGACAGCAGTTGAATCCGCCGGTCGCGGGTTCGGCGGACCTCAATCCGACCCTTGTTCAAGGCCAATGAAAAGTTCAAGGCCCGACGGAAAAGGTGAAAGCAAATGGCCAATGTGACTTCTTCCTCTTCAAAAATAGGCGCGGTGATGGTGGTCGGCGGGGGTATCGCCGGCATGCAGTCCGCTCTCGACTTGGCGGAAATGGGTTTCCTGGTCCACCTCGTGGAGAAGAATCCGGCGATCGGCGGGCGGATGGCCCAGTTGGACAAGGTGTTCCCCACCAACGACTGCGCCATGTGCATAATCTCGCCCAAGCTCAACGACGCCGGCGGCAACCTCAACATCAACGTCATGAACAATTCCGAAGTCGTCGGCATTTCCGGCCAGCCCGGGAATTTCAAGGTCAAGGTCCGCAAAAAGCCGCGCTTCATCGACAGCACCAAGTGCACGGCCTGCGGCGACTGCGCCAAGGCTTGTCCGGTGGAGTTGCCCTCCGAATTCAACCAGGGCCTGAACGGCCGCCGGGTGACTTATAAATCCTATGCCCAGGCCTATCCCAACTCCTACTCCCTGACCAAGGAGGGGGTCAGCCCCTGCGTTCTGACCTGTCCGGCCCACGTCAACGCCCACGGTTACGTCTCCCTGGCCGGCGAGGGCCGCTGGCAGGAGGCCCTGGAAGTAATCCTGGACGTTCTGCCCCTGCCTTCCGCCCTGGGCCGCATCTGCGCCCATCCCTGCGAGACCGAATGCCGCCGCCGCCAGATGGAAGCCCCCCTGGCCATCCGCGACGTCAAGCGCCTGGTGGCGGAAAAGGCCGACCTGAAGGCCGCCGGGGAAACCTTCGTCAAGGAAGAGACCAAGACCAGCGGGCAGGTGGCCATCATCGGGGCCGGCCCGGCCGGCCTGACCTGCGCCTACCATTTGTCCCGGCGCGGGCATAAGGCCGTCATCTTCGACAAGGCCCAGACGGCCGGCGGGGCCCTGCGCCTGGGCATCCCCGATTACCGCCTTTCGCCCAAGGTTCTCCAGGAGGAAATAGATTTCATCCTGGAATTCTCCGGGGCCGAATTGAAGCTGGGCCAGGCCCTGGGGGTCGATTTCACCGTGGACGACCTCTTCCAGAAGGGTTTCAAGGCCGTCTTCATCGCCACCGGGGCCGGCCGGGATTTCAGCCTGGGCCTCCCGGGCGAAACCTCTTCCAAGATCATTCCCTGCGGCCAGTTCCTGAGCGACGTCAATGTCGGCAAGAAGCCGGACCTGACGGGGAAGCGGGTGCTGGTCCTGGGCGGCGGCAACGTGGCCATGGACGTGGCCCGGTCGGCCGTGCGCTGCGGGGCCAAGGCCGTCACCGCCGCCTGCCGTGAAGGCCGCTCCATCATGCCGGCCTGGGCCTGGGAAGTGCACGAGGCCGAGGAAGAGGGCGTGCGCGTCGTCGTTCTCCGCACCCCCAAGGGCTTCGAGGACACCTCCACGGGCATCAAGGCCAAAATGGGCTTGATGGTGGACAACAAGGACCCCCGCAACTTCGTCGAAGACCCTTCCGGCGATCTGTGGATCGAGGAGTTCGACCTCATCATCCGTTCCCTGGGGCAGCTGCCCTCCACCGACCTCTTCAAGGGTAAGGCGGCCGGCGTGGAATTCGGCCGGGCCGATTCCATAGTGACCGATCCCGTCACCCTGCAGACCGGGCGGCCGGGCGTGTTCGCCGGCGGCGATGTCCGGACCGGGGCCAGGCTGGCCATTGACGCCGTGGCCGCGGGCAAGGAAGCGGCCATCTCCATAGACCGCTACCTGGCCGGGCAGGATCTGGCCGCCGGCCGCGAGCCGTTGACCTTCACCGGCAAGGAGCAATACCGCGACGTGCCCCTCCACGAGGCCAAAAAGGCCCGGGCGAACATGCCGGCCCGGCCCGCGGCGGAGCGCCGCCGGGATTGGGAGGAATTTGAACTGGGCCTGAGCGAGGAAGCCGGCCGGGCCGAGGCCAAGCGTTGCCTTTCCTGCGGGGCCTGTTGCCAGTGCTACCGTTGCGTCAAGGCCTGCCTGCCCCAGGCCGTGACCGTGGAGACCCACGCCCAGAAGGACGAGATATTGGAATTGGAAGTCGGCAGCGTGGTCATGGCCACCGGCTTCGACCCCTTTGACCCGGCCAACAGCGAGACCTACCGTTACAGCCAGTGGCCCAACGTCGTGACCTCCATGGAGTTCGAGCGCATCCTCTCGGCCTCCGGCCCCTACCAGGGCCACATGGTCCGGCCCAGCGACCACAAGGAGCCGGCCCGCATCGCCTGGCTCCAGTGCGTGGGCTCGCGCGACGTGAACCGGTGCGACAACCGCTACTGTTCGGCCGTCTGCTGCATGTACGCCATCAAGGAAGCGGTCATCGCCAAGGAGCACGCCGGCGGCAACCTGGACGCCACCATCTTCTACATGGACGTCCGCACCTACGGCAAGGATTTCGAGAAGTATTACAACCGGGCCCAGGATGCCGGAGTCAACTTCGTCCGCAGCCGGATTCACACCCTGACCCCCCAGCTCAACGGCGACGTGGCCTTGGATTACATTGACGAGGCCGGCCGGCGGCAGCGGGAATACTTCGACATGGTGGTTCTCTCCGTGGGTCTCAACCCCTCGTCCACCCTGCCGGAACTGGCCAGGAACCTGGGCGTGGAACTCAACGAGGACGGCTTCGTGGCCACCGGGACCTTCACGCCGGTCACCACCAGCCGGCCCGGCATCCACGCCTGCGGCGCGGTCAACGAGCCCAAGGACATACCCTATACGGTCATGGAGGCCTCGGCCGCGGCCGAAGCCGCCAGCCAGGAGATCTCCGAGGTCCGCGGCACCCTGGCCCGCACCGTGACCTACCCCGAAGAGCGCGACGTGACCGGCGAAACGCCCCGCATCGGCGTCTTCGTCTGCCACTGCGGCATAAACATCGCCTCCATCATTGACGTGGAGGCGGTCACGGCCTACGCGGCCTCCCTGCCCTTCGTGGAAGTGGCCGACCGCAACCTCTTCACCTGTTCCCAGGACACCCAGGGCAAGATAAAGACGGCCATCATCGAGAACAAGCTCAACCGGGTGGTGGTGGCCTCCTGCTCCCCCCGGACCCATGAGCCCATGTTCCGGGAGACCCTGGCCCAGGCCGGGATCAACAAGTACCTTTTCGAAATGGCCAACATCCGCGACCATGACTCCTGGGTCCACCAGAAGGAGCCGGGCCGGGCCACGGCCAAGGCCAAGGACTTGGTGCGGGGCGCGGTGGCCAAGGCGGCCCTCCTGGAGCCCATGTACCAGACCCAGATGGGCCTGGTTCACGAGGCCCTGGTCATCGGCGGCGGCGCCACCGGCCTGACCGCGGCCCTTTCCCTGGCCGAGCAGGGGTTCCCGGTCCACCTGGTTGAGGCCACCGGCGAACTCGGCGGCCAGGCCCGCCGCCTCTTCCCTCGCGGCAAGGACGTGCGGAAATTCCTGGACGACCTCATCCAGAAGGTGAAGGGCAACTCCAACATCCACCTTTACCTGAACAGCCGGCCCAAGTTCTCCGGGGGGTTCCTGGGCAACTTCGAGACCACGGTGGGCACGCCGGGAGGCGACGTCAGCATCAAGCACGGGGTCACCATACTCTGCGCCGGCGGCGGCCCCCACGAACCTCACAGCTATCTCTACGGGGAGCATCCCAAGGTCATCCTGGCCTTGGATCTGGACGAGAAGCTCAGGTCGGGCGACAAGGCCCTGACCGGCCGCCAGACCTTCGCCTTCATCCAGTGCGTGGAATCGCGGGAGCCGGATCGGCCCTACTGTTCCAAGGTCTGCTGCACCCATTCCCTGGAAAACGCCCTGACCATACTTGACCGCAACCCCGAGGCCGTCATATATATTCTCTACCGCGACGTGCGGGCCTATGGCTACCGGGAAAAACTCTACCAGGAGGCCCGGAGCCGCGGGGTGCGCTTTGTCCGCTACGATAC
>JAITUX010000034.1 GCA_031286085.1 Candidatus Adiutrix sp.
GGCGGGGCTGGGGGCTGGTCTCGCCCAACCCCATGGTGGGGGCCTTGGCGGTCAAGGGCCGGCGGGTGGTGGGCCGGGGCTGGCACACCGGGCCGGGGCAGCCCCACGCCGAGGCCGCGGCCCTTCTGGAGGCCGGCCGCAAGGCCAAGGGGGCCGATCTCTACCTCAACCTGGAGCCCTGCCACCACTACGGCCGCACCGGGCCCTGCACCGAAGCCATTCTCCAGGCCGGCGTGGCCCGGGTCTTCTTCGGCATGCCGGACCCCAACCCGGTGGCCTCCGGCGGGGCCAAGGCCCTGGCCGAAGCCGGGGTGGAGGTTCACGGCGGCCTTCTGGCCGAGGAGTGTTTTGAAGTCAACCTCTTCTTTTTCAAATGGATGATCACCAAACGCCCCTTCGTCATCCTCAAGACGGCCGCCTCCCTGGACGGCAAGACGGCCACGGCCTCCGGGGAATCGCGCTGGATAAGCTCCAAGGCGGCCCGCAATTTCGGCCACCACATCCGGGCCGGCGTGGACGCCATCATCATAGGCCGCCACACGGCCGAAAAGGATAATCCCGAACTTTCGCCCCGGCCCTGGGGGCGGCGCAAGATGCACCGGCAGCCCTGGCGGGTGGTGCTGGACCCCACTTTAAAGCTGTCGCCCGAACTCAAGCTCTTCGACCCCACCCTGGGCGGCCCCACGGTGGTCTTCTGCGCGGCCGACGCCTCGCCGGCCAAGGCCGAAAAACTGACCCGCCGGGGCCACCAGGTCCTGGTCGCCCCCGCCTTCGGTTCCCGGCTCCTGTCCATCCGGGGAGTGCTGGAGGAACTGGGCCGGCGCGGCCTCCAGAGCGTCCTGATCGAGCCCGGGGCCACCCTGGCCTCCTCGGCCCTCCTGGAGGAGCCGGTGGTGGATCTGGCCCATTTCTTCCTGGCCCCGGAATTCCTGGGCGGGGTCAAGGCCCCGGGCGTCATCGGCGGCCCCGGCCTGGGCCGCCTCAGCCAGGCCCGGCCGGCCGAAATCCTCAAGCTGGGCCGCAAGGGCCCGGATATCCATATCACCATCCGCCCCCAGGGCGGCTTCGGCGCCCGTGAAGACTGCGAGGCCGTTTTCAAGGCCGCCGGCCTGGCCGCGCCCCTGACCGGGGAAAGTTCATGTTCACTGGACTGACCCAAGGGCTGGGCCGCCTTGACCGGCGCACCCCCCGGGGCGCCGAAATCGAATTGGGCGTGACCGCCGATTTCGAATGGACCCCGCCCCTGGTCCTGGGGGAAAGCGTGGCCGTTTCCGGGGTCTGCCTGACCGTGACCGGCCTCTCCGGGGCCCGGGGCTTCACCGCCCACGCCTCGGCCGAAACCTTGAACCGCTCCACCCTCGGCCGGGCGGTCCCGGTCAACCTGGAACGGGCCCTGACCCTGAGCGACCGCCTGGGCGGGCACCTGGTCAGCGGCCATGTGGACGGCCTGGGGGCCCTGGCCTCCAAAACTTCGGCCGGGGCCAGCCGGATCATGAAATTCAGCCTGCCCGCCCCCCTCCGGCCCTTTGTCGTGGCCAAGGGCTCCATAGCCGTGGACGGGGTCAGCCTGACCGTCAACGAAATCCTGGCCGAGGCCTTCACCGTCAACATCATTCCCCACACCCTGGATAGGACCACCCTGGGCGGCCTTAAGCCGGGCGAGGCGGTCAACCTGGAAACGGATATCCTGGGCAAGTATGTGCACCGCCTCCTGACTTTCCAGGACCGGGGCGGCCTGTCCCTGGAGGCCCTGGCCCAGGCCGGCTTCATGTAGGGTTCCCGGATGGGACCAAAATTCGCGGCGGCGCTCTGGGATCTCGACGGCACCCTTCTCTACACCTTGGAAGACCTGGGCGACAGCCTGAACGAAGTCCTGGCGGAAGAGGGCCTGCCCGGCCACGCCTACGACGACTACCGGCTCATGATCGGCCACGGCCAAAGGCTCCTGGTCACCCGGGCTTTGCCCCAAGACCGGCGCGACCCGGAACAGGCGGCGCGGATTTATCAGAAATTCACCCTCCGCTACCAGGCCAACCAATGCCGCAAGACCCGCCCCTACCCCGGAGTGCCGGAAGTCCTCAAGGATATGAAAGCCCGGGGCCTTAAGCTGGCCGTGCTTTCCAACAAGAACCAGGCCCACACCACCGCGGTGGTGGATTACTATTTCCCCGGCCTCTTCGAGGCGGCCTGGGGCCTTAGCCCGGAACGGCCGGCCAAGCCCGATCCCGCCTCGGCCCTGGCCCTGGCCGCGCTCTTGGAACTGCCCCCGGAACGCTTCATTTACCTGGGCGACAGCGCGGTGGATATGAAGACCGCCCGGCGGGCCGGCATGTGGCCGGTGGGCGTGACCTGGGGCTACCGGGGGCGGGCGGAATTGGCCGAGGCCGGCGCGGCCCGCCTCATCGACTCCCCGAATGAACTCTGGGGCCAATGGCCCCAGACCCCATAGCCGACCAGCAACCGGCCAACGCGGAGACTGGTGGCCGAAGCCGGAAGATACACAATTTAAAGCGCCAATGGCGCCCGAAGCCGGGAAGTCGCTGGAATCAGGTGGGAACGATGGATGCCGACCAGACAAGAGAGACGGACGAAAATCAAATTGAAAGACCGGCCGAACCGCCGGCCTGGGCCCTGGCCCGCCCGGAACTGCTGGAACGCTTAAGCAGCCGGCCGGGCCGCCTGCGGCTGGCCCTGACCGGCGGGGCGGCCTCGGGCAAATCCCGGGTGGCCGGCTTTCTGGAAACCCTGGGGGCCAGGCATGTGGACCTGGACGACCTGGCCCGGGAGATCTCCGCCCCGGGCCAGGCGGGCTTCAACGCGGTCCTGGAACTTTTTGGTCAGGCTTTCCTGAGCCCGGACGGCGTCCTGGACCGGGCGAAAATCGGCCGGGCCGTCTTTGCCGAGCCCGAGGCCCGCCGCAAGCTGGAAGACGCCCTCCACCCCCTAATCTGGGAACTCCTGGACCTGAAAATGGCGGCCCTGGCCGAGGAACCGGCCGTGGCCCTAAGCGTGCCCCTCTTGTTTGAAACAGGGCTGGACGCCCTTTTCCACCCTATAGTTATGGTCTTCGCCAGCCCGGCCGTTCAAACGGCCCGCCTCCTGGCCCGCCAGCCGCTGCTGAGCCCGGAAGAGGCCGGGCGCATTTTGGAGGCCCAGTGGCCGGCGGCCCCCAAAATCAAGGGCTCCGACTTCATCATCAACAACGACGGCGGGTGGGCCGAAACCGAAAGCCAGCTCCGAGCCCTCTGGCCCCGCCTCCTCGATGGCCGCCTGGGCCAAGGCTAAGCCCTGACGTGGCGGAACCCCTATCTTTTACGCCGGCTAAAATTCATCATCATCCAAGTTCTTGTCCAAATCCGGAACCAAGTCCGTTACCAAGCCCGCATCCAATTCCGCATCTGATTCAGTATCTGATTCCAATTCCGGTTCCGTTACCGGTTCAGCTATCGGTTCAGGTTCAACTACCGGTTCAGGTTCGGCTACCGGTTCAGGTTCAGTTATCGGTTCAGGCTCAGCTACCGGTTCAGGTTCCGTTACCGGTTCAGGTTCCGTTCCCGGTTCAGGTTCCGCTACCGGTTCAGGTTCGGCTATCGGTTCAGGTTCCGTTACCGGTTCAGGTTCGGCTATCGGTTCCGGTTCCACTGCCGGTTCAGGTTCCACTGCCGGTTCAGGTTCCACTGCCGGTTCAGGTTCCGTTACCGGTTCCGATTCGGCTATAGGTTCCGGTTCGGCTACCGGTTCCGGTTCGGCTACCGGTTCCGCTTCCGATTCCAGCCCCATTACCGGTTCCAATTCCGGTTCCGTTTCAATGTCCAAGCCAGTATCAAATTCAGCTTCCTGGTCCGTTTCCAATTCGGAAACCGGTTCGGTTTCCGAGCCCTTCCGTTTCAAAAAGCTGAACAAATACTGATCCGGCTGAAATTCATATTCAAAG
>JAITUX010000059.1 GCA_031286085.1 Candidatus Adiutrix sp.
CAACCGCCTGCGCGGCCTGAACCTGGCCGGGGACGGGGCCTTGGTCTTCCTGGCGGCCCTGAAAAACCAGCTCTCCGGCCTCGACCTGTCTTCCGCCCCCCTCCTGGCCACCCTGGATCTCTCCGGCAACGATTTGGCCCGGCTGGATATCTCGGCCAATCCCCGCCTGGAGGACGTGAGACTCTCCCGGAACCGCCTGACGGAACTTGACCTTAGCAACAACCGGGCCCTGGCCCGGCTGGAAATCACCGGCAACCAACTGGCCGGCCTGGACGTTTCCGCCTGCCCCGGCCTGACCCTGCTCCGGGCCTCCCACAACCGCCTGGGCGCCCTGGATATTACGGCCAACCCCGGCCTGACCGGGCTGGATTTGCGGAACAACGCCCTGGCCGCCCTGGATACCAGCCGCAACCCGGACCTAAAGGAACTCCTGGTGAGCCGCAACCGCCTGACCAGCCTGGATTTGGGCCAAAATCCCGGCCTGGCCCGGCTGGAGGCCGAACGCAACCGCCTGACCCGCCTGGATTTGGGCTCCTGCGGCCGCCTGGAGAGCCTGAACGCCTCGGGCAATCCGCTGACCGAAATCCGCCTGGCCCCGGAGGCCCCCCTGGTGAGCCTGAACCTCGACGGCGGCCGCCTGCCCCTCTCCAGCCTGGCCCCCCTGACCGGCCGGGCCCGGGACCGCACCCGCTTCGGCCGTCAGAGCCGGGTGCTGTTTGAAACCCGGACCTTGGCCCTCCGCGAGGAACTGGACCTCTCGGCCGAGGCCGAATTCGGGGGCGCGCCCACCGAATTCCAGGTGCTGGATGAAAAAAGCCGCCGCTTGAAGCCCGCCTTCTACACCCTGGAGGGGGGCCGGCTGCGCTTCAACGTGCCGGGCCGCTACCTGGTGGAAATGAGCAATCCCCAAGTCTATTCCAGCGAAAGGGGGGGCGGCGGAGGGACCGCCCGGCTCCGCCGGGTCAAGGTCCGGGCGGTCACCGGCCTGATCGAGGTCGGGCCTTAGGCGTCCGGTTGACTTCATGGCGGTCATGCTTTATAATAAATGGATTGATGGTTTGGGGCGGCATAGCCAAGTGGTAAGGCGACGGTCTGCAAAACCGTTAGTCGGCGGTTCGAATCCGCCTGCCGCCTCCAGCTTGCGCTTTGCCGACGGCGTCGGGCGCCGGCGGGCGCTTTTAATTCCAGCGACCTTCCGGCTTCGGCCAGCTGGCCCCGCGCCGACCTGCGGCCCGTCGGCTACGGGGCCTTGGGCCTGTGGCCCCGGCTGAGGCCCCAGTGTTCTTCACCAGCCTTGAATTCGCGGTCTTCCTGGGGGTGGTCCTGGCGCTTAACTGGCGCCTTTCCGCCTCGCCCCGCCTATATCCGCCCTTCCTGCTCCTGGCCAACCTGATCTTTTACGGCCTGAGCGCCCCCCGCTTCGTGCCGCTCCTCTTCGTCGTGGCCCTGGCCAACTGGTCCACGGTCTTCGTCCTGGCCCGGGAGCGCCGGCCCGGCTGGCGCAAGGTCTGCCTGGGGCTGGACGTCGTCTTCTGCCTGGCCGTCCTCTTCTTCTTCAAGTATTACGAATTCAGCCTGAACCTTTTGGAGCGGCTGGGGCTCTCGGCCGAGTTCCTGACCCTTTTGGAACTGCCGGAGATAGTCTATCCCCTCGGCCTGTCCTTTTTCACCTTCCAGGGACTGGCCCTGGCCATAGACCACTACCGCCACCCCGAATGGCCCACGCCGGATTTCCTGACCGCCCTTAATTTCATTTCCTTCTTCCCCACCGTGCTCTCCGGGCCCATCCAGAGGCCGGACCACCTCATACCCCAGATGCGCTCGGCCCGCTTCGACCCGGACAACTTCAACCTGGCCGTGGTCCTGATCATTTCCGGCCTGTTCAAGAAAGTGGCCCTTTCCAGCTACGTGTCGGAACACATCGTCCGCCAGGTCTTCCAAGTGCCGGAAGTCTTCTCCGCGCCGGGCATCTGGGCCGGCATCTACGGCTACTCGGCCCAGATTTACCTGGATTTTTCCGGCTATTCCGATTTGGCCTTGGGTATCGGGCTGCTTTTGGGGTATAATGTGGGGGTGAACTTCGACTCGCCCTACATGGCCACGAATTTGCGGGATTTTTGGCGCCGCTGGCACATTTCCCTCTCCAGTTGGCTCCGGGATTACCTGTACATACCCTTAGGCGGCGGCCGGCGCGGATGTAAGCCGCTGAACCTGTTCCTGACCCAGCTCCTGGGCGGCCTGTGGCACGGGGCGCACCTGCGTTACCTGCTCTGGGGCGCTCTCCACGGCCTGGGCCTCATCGTCAGCCACTATCGCCACGATAAGCGCCGGAAGGCCGCCAACCAGACCGCCGGGGGCCTCACGCTCCGGGCCTGGCAGAAGCGGCCGCCCCGCTTCCGTTCCTGGCGGGCCCTGGGCGGTTTTCTGGTCACCTTCAACTTCGTCAGTTTCGGCTGGATTCTCTTTCGGGCCGAAGACAGCGCCCGGGCCTGGGAGATAGTCAAGGCGGCGGCCGATTTCAGCCGGCCCGGGGCCGGGGCCCCGCTCCAGGTCTGGCTGATCATCGGCCTGACCCTCCTGATGCAGGCCGCGGGCGTCAATCTGCGGGAGGCCTTTCTCAAGATCCAGGGCCGTTTTTCCGGGCCGGCGCTGTCCCTGTGGTGCGCCTTTTGGGTGGTGTTGATTCTGAAACTGGGGCCGACCGGGGTTCTGCCCTTCATTTATTTTCAGTATTGAACAGGGAACATCAAGCTCATCAACACTAGCGGCCAAGGAGGCTTGGTTTTTATGGCGGCGACCTTCCTTAGTTCAGCGGCCCGGCTGGCCGGGACCGGGGCCCTGCTTCTGGCCGCCGGCGGCTGCCTGGTGGACGGCGGCGAATTCGAACAGGCCCAGAGCCGGAAAGAAGCCCTGCGGACCGAACTGGCCAGGCTTCTGCAGGACAACGACCTGATGAACCGGGAACTCAATCGCCTCTATGCCGACAGGGAAGTCCTTTCCGGCCATGTGGCCATGACCGCGGCCGTGGCCCTGCACAACCAGGTGGCGGCCAGGATTCGCCCGGCCCCGCCCGCCCCGCCTAGGCCGGCGGCCCCGCCGAGGCCGGCGACCCCGCCCAGGCCGGCGGCCCCGCCCCCGTCCGCGCCGGTCGAGACCGGCTTCCAGGGCCGTCCCAGCGGCGCGGTGGATTGGGGCCAATGAGCGTTCTTCCCAAAGGCGGACTTATGTTCGTTAAA
>JAITUX010000073.1 GCA_031286085.1 Candidatus Adiutrix sp.
ATAATAAAAAACAGCGCCGGCCGTCAAGCCGTCCGCGAAACAGGCTAATAACCAAGTATGGGGGGTATTAAAGCATATAACCAGGCCCCGGTCAAGCCCTCCGCCCGGCCGCCCCCGGCCCCGGGCGGGCTTGCAAAAATTTAACAAAAATGTGACTGTGTTTTAACAGGCGCAACATATTATATTAAATAAGTATAAGCCGCGCGCCGCAAGCCCGCCGGAGAAGCGATGGCCGAATTAGAAGAAAACCTTGACCTGGCCGGGGACGCGGCCGAGGGGCCGGACTTGGAGGCGGCCGGCCCGGGGGAACTGTTGTTCAACCGGGAGCTGAACTGGCTGGAATTCAACCGCAAGGTTCTGGCCGAGGCCGCCGACAAGGCCAACCCGCTTTTGGAGCGCCTGAAGTTTCTGGCCATTTTTTTCAATAATTTCGATGAATTTTTCATGGTGCGGGTGGCCGGCCTGACCCGTCAGCACCAGCTGGGCACGGGCCTGGTTTCCCCGGACGGCCTGGGCGCCGCCGAGCAGCTTTCCAAAATACGCCGCCGCACCCAGGAAATGCTCAAGGAGGCCGCCGAACTCTGGCGCAAAAAAATCAAGCCCGAACTCTTCGCCCAGGGCCTGAAGATCATCACCTACCAGAATCTGAGCGGCAAGGAAAAGAAGGAATTGACCGAATTTTTCCAAAAAGAGGTCTATCCCATCCTGACCCCCCAGGCCCTGGACAAGGGCCGGCCCTTCCCCCAGGTCTCGAGCGGCAGCCTGAACATCCTGATCGAGCTGGAGGACGACCAGGGCAAGGTCTATCTGGCCCGGCTCAAGCTGCCCGACAACCTGCCCCGCTTCATCTGCCTGCCGGTGGAGCACGGCGGCCTCTCCAACCAGACCCTGCGGCCCAAGTTCTCCTCGGCCGGGGTCAAAATCCTGCCCCTGGAGATTCTCCTCTGCCGCCACCTGCCGGACCTCTTCCCCGGCTACGCGGTGAAGTCCCACCTCCTGTTCGTCATCACCCGGAACACGGATTTGGAAATAGAGGAGGACGAGGCCGACGACCTTCTGCACGCCGTGCGCGAGTATGTCCATAACCGCCGCTTCGGCGAGGTCGTCCGCCTGGAGACCTCGGCCGAGGCCCCCAAGCGCCTGACCGAGACCTTGAAGGGGCTCTTTGAAATAAAGGATTACCAGCATTACGTCTCCAAGATGCTCCTGGGGGCCTCCAGCCTGATGAGCATAGCCGACCTGGACATACCCCGGCTCAGGTTCAAGCCCCTGGCCCCCCGTCGGCTCAAGGCCCTGAAAAAAGGCAAGAGCTTTTTCAGGATTCTGAAAAAGGGCGATATCCTGCTTTACCACCCCTACGACAGCTTCAGCCCGGTCCTGGAGTTCATAGCCGAAGCCGCCGCCGACCCCGGGGTCAAGGCCATCAAGCAGACCCTATACCGCACCGGCAACGATTCCACCATCATCAACAGCCTCATAGAGGCCCGCCGGGCCGACAAGCAGGTCACGGCCGTGGTGGAACTCAAGGCCCGCTTCGACGAGATGCGCAACATCACCTGGGCCGGCGCCCTGGAAGAGGCCGGCATAAACGTGGTTTACGGCCTGGTGGGCATGAAGATACACGCCAAGCTCTGCCTGGTCATACGCCAGGAGGAGGAGGGCCTCATGACCTACGTCCACCTGGGCACCGGCAACTACAACCCGGTCACGGCCCAGAGCTATGCCGACCTGGGCCTGTTGACCGCCAGCCAGACCCTGGGCCGGGACGTGGTCAAGCTGTTCAACGTCATGACCGGCTTGTCCCGCTTTGACGAATACGAACACCTCCTGGTCAGCCCCGGCGGCCTGCGGCGGGCCATGCTCCAGCGCATCGACCGGGAGATAGAGGCCCACCGCGCCGCCCGGGGCGGCGGGTTGATAGCCTGGAAGCTCAACCAGCTCTCCGACCCGGACATCATCAAAAGGCTCTACCTGGCTTCCCGGGCCGGGGTGAAAGTGCGGCTCCAGGTCCGCGGGATATGCTGCCTCAAGCCGGGCCTACCCGGCCTTAGCCGGAACATAACCGTCTCCTCCCTGGTGGGCCGCTTCCTGGAACATGCCCGGATATTCCATTTCCGGAACGGCGGCCAGGACGAGGTTTTCATCGGAAGCGCCGACATGATGCCCCGCAACCTGGACAAGCGCATTGAAACGCTGGCCCCGGTGCTGGATAGGAAACTGAAAGGGCTGGTCTTGAACGACATACTCCTGGCCCACCTGGACGACAACCAGAAGACCTACCGGCTCCTGCCCGGGGGGGGCTACGAAAAGACCCCGGCCGGCGGGCCGGCCATAAATTCCCAAGCCCTGATGCTGGAACGGCCCGGCGGCTGGGCCGAGGCCGGGGAGGCTTGATATGCAAAGGGCCGCCCTCATCGATTTGGGCACCAACTCGGCGCGCCTGGTCATCGCCGAAGTGGAGGACGACGGTTCCTCCAGCATCATCCTGCAGGAAAAACAGCCGGTGAGCCTGGGGGAAGGCTCCTTCGCCACCCACCGCCTGACGGAAGCGGCCGTGGACCGGACCATAGCCGCCTTGGGGGACATGGTCAAGACGGCCCGCGCCCACGAGGTGAATGAGATTCGGGCCGTGACCACCTCGGCCGCCCGCGACGCCGAGAACCGGGCGGCCTTCCTGGAACTGGTCGAACTTTCCACCGGCCTTAAGCTCAAGGTCATCTCCGGGCTGGAGGAAGCCCGCCTGATTTACGCCGGGGCGGCCCATAACCTGAATCTCAAGGACGCCCCCGGCCTCTTCATCGACATAGGCGGCGGCAGCGTGGAACTCATCATCGGCGACCGGCGCGGAATCCAGGAAATGGATTCCCTGCCCCTGGGCGCCTCCCGCGTGGCCGAGCGCTTCAATCTCACGGCCGGCGAGGGGCGGGTGAGCCGGGAGACCTACCGCGAAATGCTCGATTTCGCCGTTGGCCATTCCCGACACTTCGCCCAAAAAGCCCGGGAATACGATTTGGCCTTCTGCTACGGCAGTTCCGGCACCATCGAAAACCTGGCGCGGATAAACGCCCGCCGCCACGGGCTCGCGGCCGGGGCCCGCGGCTACCCGCCCCTGCCGGCCGCGGCCCTGGCCGAGCTGGCCGCCTGGCTGGGACCCCTGACCGCCGGGGAGCGGAAAAACATAGACGGGCTCGAGGCCCGCAAGGCCGAAAGCATCCTGGCCGGCGGGGCGGTGCTGGAAGCCATTTTGAAAACCATGAACCTGGCGGCCGTGACCGCCGTCGAATACGGCTTGAAGCACGGGCTCATGGTCGATCTCATCGCCGACCTGACCGGGCGGGGGCCGGACCACGGGGCGGCCGGCCTGCGCGAGAAAAGCGTCCGCCGGCTGGGCCGGCGCTGCCGCTACGACGAAAGGCACGCCGAGGCCGTGGCGGCCCTGGCCCTGGCCATTTACGACGCCTTCACCCTAAACGGCCTCCTTGAGCCCTTGCCCCGGGAACGGGAACTCTTGCGCCTGGCCGCCCTGCTCCACGACATAGGCCAGTTCCTGGCCTACCAGAGCCACCATGTCCACAGCCACTACCTGATAAAGAACGCCGACCTCCTGGGCTTCGACGAGGACGAGGTGGATTTCATGGCCTTTATGGCCCTCTGCCACCGCAAGCGCAAAAAACGCGTCTGGCCCTACAACCTCTATGAAGACGCCCCCCGGCCGGAACTGCCGCGCTGGCGGCAGTTGGGCTTGATGCTGCGCCTGGCCGAGCTCCTGGATTCCAGGCGGCAGGACGCCATAAAGGCCCTGGAATTCAAATTCGAGCCGGACCGGGCGGTTTTTCTCTTCCGGACCGGCCCGGGCCTCAATTTCGAAGCCGAGGCGGAGGCGCTTCAAAAGAACGCCAAGACCTTCCAAAACCTGTTCGGAATCGGTTTGGCCGCCGGGACGGGGATGTGAACCTTGCTCAACCGCCTGTTCAAAACCGTCACCTTGGCCGCCGCCGTCAGCCTGATCCTGATAATCTCCGGCATGGCCGCGACCCTCTGGTCGGAATCCCTGCCGGCCTTCCGGCATTTCGGCTTTTTCAGGTTCATCGCCACCGCCGACTGGAACTACGCCCGCGAAATCTACGGGGCCCTCCGGCCCCTGGCCGGGACCGTCATCAGCACCCTCATCGCCCTGGCCGCCGCCGTCCCCGTCTCCCTGGGCACGGCCGTTTTCCTCACCGAGCTTTGCCCTTACAGGCTCCGGGCCGGCATAGGCATGGCCATCGAACTCCTGGCCGCCATCCCCAGCATCATTTACGGCATGTGGGGCCTCTTCGTCTTCGCCCCCTTCCTGGAAATCTGGTTCCAGCCCCTGGTCGGGGCCAGCCTGGGCCGCCTGCCCCTTTTGGGCTTTTTCTTCCAGACCAGATACGCCGGCGGCACCAACCTGTTTTCCGCCGCCCTGGTCCTGGCGGTCATGATCATGCCCTTCATCACCAGCATCACCCGCGACGCCTTTCTCCAGGTGCCGGCCATCCTCAAGGAATCCTCCTACGGCCTGGGCTCGACCAAATGGGAGACCATCCGGGAGGTCATCATGCCCTACTGCAAGACGACCATCGCCGGGGGGGTGATAATCGCCATGGGCCGGGCCCTGGGCGAAACCATGGCCGTGGCCTACGTGGTCGGCAACCGCCACGGCGCCCTGGATTCCATCTTCTCCCCCTACAACACCATCACCTCGGTCATGGCCAACGAGTTCAACGAGGCCGCGGGCCTGCAGATGTCGGCCATCTTCGCTCTGGCCCTGGTCCTCTTCCTGGCCAATTTCCTGGTCCTGGCCCTGGCCAAGCATATCCTGAGAGCCAAGACATGAACAACCTCGCCCGCCGCAAGCTGAAAAACGCCGCCGCCCTGACCCTGTCCCTGCTCTGCGCCGCCCTGGGCCTGTCGCTTTTGTTCATAATACTTTACGACGTGCTGAAGAACGGCGTGAGTTCCATCAACTGGCGCCTGTTCACCGAAAACCCCGCGCCGCCGACCCTGAAAGGGGCCGGCGGCCTGAAAAACGCCTTCCTGGGCCAGGGCCTCCTGACCCTGGCGGCCCTGACCATCGGGGTGCCCGTCGGCGTCCTGGGCGGCACCTTCCTGGCCGAATACGGCCGCCACCTGAAAATCAGCCGGGCCGTCTCCATTCTCAGCGACATGGCCATCAGCATACCCTCCATAGTCATCGGGGCCTTCGTTTACGCCATATTGGTCCGGCCCTGGGGCAACTTCAACGGCTGGGCCGGGGCCGCGGCCCTGGCCATAATCATCATCCCCATAGTCATCAGGACCACGGAGGACATGATGAACCTGGTGCCCTGGACCATCCGGGAAGCGGCCTTCGCCCTGGGCGCCCCCTACCACAAGGTCATTTTCAGCGTGGTTTACCGCGCGGCCGCCGGCGGCATCTTCACCGGCATACTGCTGGCCGTGGCCCGCATAGCCGGGGAGACGGCCCCCCTCCTGTTCACCTCCTTCAACAGCAATTATTTCAAGCTGTCCATGTCCGACCCGGTGCCCTCGCTGACCGTGAGCATTTACCAATACGCGGCCTCGCCCTATGAAAACTGGATAAGCCTGGCCTGGGCCGCCGCCTTCGTGGTGACCTGCTTCGTTCTGCTCCTGAACATCCTGGGCCGCGTCATCATCAAACTCCGGGTGAAAGGTTAGCCGCCATGGATCACCTGCTCACGGTCCGCGACCTGAGTTTCTTCTACGGCCCCAACCAGGCCTTGAAACGCGTGAACCTCTCCATCAGGAAAAACGCCATCACCTCCCTCATCGGCCCCTCGGGCTGCGGCAAGACCACCCTTCTGCGCTGCTTCAACCGGATGCACGACCTCTACCCCAACAACCGCTACGAGGGCGAGATCATCATGAACGAGCGCAACATCCTGGACCGCTCGGTGGACCTTATCCAACTGCGCAGCGCCCTGGGCATGGTCTTTCAACGGCCCACGCCCTTCCCCATGAGCATTTTCGACAATATCGCCTACGGCCTGCGCTTGAAAAAAATAAGGAATATGAATATCCTGAGGGAACGGGTGGAAAAGGCCCTCCGGCAGGCCGTCCTCTGGGACGAGGTGAAGGACCGCCTGAAAGACAACGCGGCCGGGCTTTCCGGCGGCCAGCAGCAGCGCCTGGTCATCGCCCGGACCCTGGCCGTGGAACCGGACGTTATCCTCTTCGACGAGGCCACCAGCGCCCTGGACCCCATCTCCACCCAGAAGATAGAAGACCTCATGATGGAGCTGAAAAAGGATTTCACCCTGGTCGCGGTGACCCACAACATGCAGCAGGCCGCCCGCATCTCCGACTACACGGCCCTCATGTACCTGGGACAACTGGTGGAATTCGCCGACACGGACACCATCTTCACCCGGCCCAAAAATAAGATGACCGAAGAATACGTAACCGGCCGCTTCGGTTGACGTGAGGAAGGCTTAATGGTCTTTTTGCCCCCTGGCGTCGTTGCTCGCGTTTTTTAAGGCTCGAAATATTTTAAATATTCCTCGCCATAAAAAACGCTCGCGCCTAGCCAGTGAACAAAAATCCTCATTAAGCGGCGTTTAATCAATAAGTCGCCGCCGCGGCCCCGAAAGCCGGCTTTGTTTCACGGTTC
>JAITUX010000100.1 GCA_031286085.1 Candidatus Adiutrix sp.
CCGCCCGGGTGCAACAGGAATTTGGGCCCCAGGCCCAGGCGGGAGCCTTCGCCGGCGGCCAGGTGTTCCCAGAAGATCCGGCCCTCCAGCACGGCCCGGCGGGCCTCCGCCGCCCCGGCCGCGCCCTTTTCCAGGACCAGGACGCTCCGGGGCGGGCCCAGGCTCTCCAAGCCGGGATAGGCGTTGAACTCATCCTCCAAGACTTGGATTTCCGCCAGCCCCAGGCCGCCGAAGCTTTCAACGGCCGCGCGCCGGCAGGATTCCCGATAGGCCTCCGGGCTGCTGGGGTCGCCCCTGGCCATTCAGCCCAGGGTCTTTTGAAAGACGGCCCGGGCCGCGGCCACGGCCGAACTGCCCTCGGCCTTCAGGAAGGAGGTGGGCTTGGCGTTCTGGTCCGCCTCGTAGATCTCCTGGTCGTCGGGGATGACCCCGGCCAAATCCATTTTCTCGGCGGCGATGACCTTCATGACGTCCGGGGGAATCTCGCCCCGGACCCGGTTGAGAATGAGGTGTTTATGGCGCACGGTTATCTTGAGTTCGTCCACCAGGCGCCAGATGCGCAGGGCCGCGGTGAGGCCCCGGCGGGAGGCGTCGGAGACGACGAAGAAGATGTCCATGTAGCGGGCGGTAAGGCGGGAAATGTGTTCCATGCCGGCTTCGTTGTCTATGACCTGGTAGGGATAGTTCTTCAAGGCCTTTTCCAGAACCGCGGCCAGAACCGAGTTGGCCGCGCAGTAGCAGCCCGAACCCTCGGGCTGGCCCATGACCAGGAGATCGATGTGGTCGCCTTCGACTATGGCCTCCTGGGTGCGCAGTTCTATGAGCCTATCCTTGGTTATGGAGACGTCGCCGGGGGAGGACTTCATCTCCTCGCGGGCCTCCGAGAGGGTGGTGTGGTATTCCATGCCCAGGACGTCGGCCAGGTTGGCGTTGGAATCGGCGTCCACGGCCAGAACCGGGGTGCGGCCGGTCTGGACCAGGTACTGGGTGACCAGGCCGGCCAGGGTGGTCTTGCCGACGCCGCCTTTGCCGGCCATGCCGATGATGAGGCTCATAGGGGTGGTCTCCTTCAGAATTCGAGGCTTTTGGGGGTGCGGGGAAAGGGGATGACGTCGCGGATGTTGCCCAGCCCGGTCAGGAGCAGGAGCAGCCGTTCAAAACCCAGCCCGAAGCCGGCGTGGGGGACGCTGCCGAAACGCCGGGTATCCAGGTACCACCAGTAGGCGGCCTGGTCCAGGCCCAAATCCGCCATCCGCCCGCGCAAGACCTCCAGCCGCTCCTCGCGCTGGCTGCCGCCCACCAGCTCCCCCACCTTGGGGACCAGGAGGTCCATGGCCGCCACCGTGCGGCCGTCGTCGTTGAGGCGCATATAGAAGGGCTTGAGGGCCAGGGGATAATCGTGGACGACGACCGGCTTCTTGAAATGGACTTCGCAGAGATGGCGCTCGTGCTCGGTCTGCAGATCCATGCCCCAGGCCGGCTCGTATTCGAATTTACGGCCCGAGGCCTTAAGGATGGCCACGGCCTCCCCGTAAGGCAGGCGGACGTAAGCCTCGGCCAGGAGGTTTTCCAGGCGGGCGAAGAGGCCCGGCTCCACGAAGCGGTCGAAGAGGGCCAGGTCTTCCCGGCCGGTTTCAAGGGCGTCCGCGACCACATGCTTGATGAGGGCCTCGGCCAGATCCATGTTTTCGCCCAGGCCGGCGAAGGCCATTTCCGGCTCAATCATCCAGAATTCGGCGGCGTGGCGGGGCGTGTTGGAGTTTTCAGCCCGGAAGGTCGGGCCGAAGGCATAGACCCGGCCCAGGGCCAGGGCCAGGAGTTCGGCTTCCAACTGGCCGGAGACCGTCAGGGCGGCCTCCCGGCCGAAAAAATCCTCTGCCGCCGGGCCGCCGCCGGGCAGGGTGGTCACCCGGAACATTTCCCCCGCCCCCTCGCAGTCGCTGCCGGTTATGATGGGGGTGTGGACGTGGAAGAAACCGCGCTGGCGGAAAAAATCGTGGACCGCCCAGGCGCAGCGGCTGCGAAGCCGGAAGACGGCGCCGAACTTGTTGGTGCGGGTGCGCAGGTGGGCGATTTCCCGGAGAAATTCATCGGAATGGCGCTTTTTCTGGAGCGGGTAGGCTTCCGGGTCGGCTTCCCCCAGGAGGCGGAGCCCGGCGGCCTTGACTTCCCACTTCTGCCCGCGCCCCAGGGAGGCGGTCAAAAGGCCCCGGACCGCCACGGCCGCCCCGGTGTGGGCTCGCCGGACCACCTCGTAGTCGGGCAGGGCCTCTTCGGCCACCACCTGGAGGTTGGCCAGGCAGGAGCCGTCGTTGAGTTCCAGGAAGGAAAAACCCTTGGCGTCGCGCCTGGTCCGGACCCAGCCCGCGGCCTCGACTTCGCTGTTCTCGGGCTGCCGCCCGGCCAGGATATCCGCGATTCTGGCCATGACCTTACTCCGGCGTGCCGGCCCCGGGGCTTCGCCCCGGGCTGGACTAGTAATGCCTAAATTTACCGCCAAACCGGCGGCGCGTCAAGGGGCGGTTCATAAATTCTGGACAAAAGCGGCTGTTTATATTATAAAGCGAAAATAGCGAGAAGGAGGCTCTCATGAAGAAAATCATCGTTTTGCTGGCGGCCCTGCTGCTCTCGGCCGTCTCCGGGCCGGCCCCGGCCGCCCCCCGGGATCAACTCACGGTTTTCATCTGGTCCGAATATATCGACCCGGAGGTGGTCAAGGATTTTGAGCGCGAAACGGGCATCAAGGTGAGGTTCGACTACTACGAGTCCAACGAGGAAATGATCGCCAAGCTCCAGGGCGGCGGCGTGCGGCAGTATGACCTCATCTTCCCCTCGTCCTATTTCCTGCCCACCCTCAAAAACCTTAACCTCATCCAGCCCCTGGACCACAGCCAACTCCCCGGCCTGGCCAACCTGGACCCCGAACTGGTCAAAAAACTGGAGGAGGACCCCAAGCAGGAATTCACCGTCCCCTACCAGTGGGGCACCAGCGGCCTGGCGTACCGGGGGGCGGAGCCGGCCGAGGCCAGCTGGGCCCTGCTGTTCAAGCCCCGGCCGGGCTCGGGCAGCTACATCATCTTGGACACGGCCCGGGACGCCCTGGGCGCGGCGCTGAAATACCTGGGCTATTCCATCAATTCCGTCAACCCCAAGGAAATTGAGGCGGCCATGAACCTGTTGATCACCACGAAGTCCAGGCCGGAATTTTTCGGCTTCGACGGCGGGGTGGGCGGCCTGAACAAGGTGGTGGGCGGCTTGGCCGCCATAGCCCAGGTTTACAGCGGCGACGCCATCCGGGCCGAGGAAGAGGACGAGACCCTCAAATTCCTCTTGCCCCGGGAGGGGTTTGAGGTCTGGACCGACCTCATGGCCGTGCCCGCCCAAGCCCCCAACCCCGAGGGCGCCCTGGCCTTCATCAATTACCTCCTGCGGCCGGAGATCGGCGCCCTGGTGGCCACCTACAACCGCTACGCCACCCCCAACGCGGCGGCCCGGGCCTTCATTCCTCCGGAGGACCTGGCCAACCCGGCCCTTTACCCCTCGGCCGAGCTTATGAAAAAGGCCGAATACCTGAAGGACCTGGGGCCGAACAACCGCCTTTACGACGAGGCCTGGACCATCATCAAGAACCGCTGAGCCGAAGAGCCGGCCCCCGCGAGAAACCGAAAGCCCTTGGTCCCCAAGGGCTTTCGGTTTCCCAGGGCGGGAGCCCTGGACCGGGGACCGGCGGGCGTTGTTCCGGCGCGGAGACCGGCAGCCGTAGCCGGCATATTTTAG
>JAITUX010000204.1 GCA_031286085.1 Candidatus Adiutrix sp.
C
The DNA here is from genome assembly GCA_031286085.1 of Candidatus Adiutrix sp. GTDB lineage: Bacteria > Desulfobacterota > Desulfarculia > Adiutricales > Adiutricaceae > Adiutrix. The sequence goes on from JAITUX010000204.1 coordinate 2, forward strand.
GTTTCGACCCCGGCCTCAGTCAGAGCCGCCTCGAAAGCCCGGACCAGCCCCGCGCCGCCGCCCTCAAAAGTGTGGATTCCATCCAGAAAAGGCGTATTGACCAGGGCGAAATCCGTCCACCCGGCCTCCTTCGGGTCCAAGCCGTAAAGCAGGCAACGGAAACCCAGGAGAGTCCGGAGACGGTCGGGCAATTCCAAGGGGGCCAATTTTTCGGCCAGGGTCGTCTCATCGGCCATAAGGGGCCAGATTTGGCCGCGCCAAGGCTGGTCGGGGTTTAAAAAAGGCGAGCCGGAGACGATAGCCGCCCCTTCGGCGAAAAAAGCGTCCAGCGCGGCCGAGGGCGGGAAAAGGCTCCTGAAAGCGGCCCGCCCCTGAGGAACGCGCAGTTCCCACTGGCCCTCCCCCCGGCCCAGGCGCAGGGTCTCGCCGCCCGGGTCCGGCAGGGGCAGGGTCTTAAGGCCGGCCCGGAAAAGCCCCAGGCGGTCAAGATAACGGTGGAGTACGCCGCCTTCGGCCAGGCCCCCCGCGTAATGAAAGCCGGTTTCAAAAGCCAGGCCTCGGCGTTGAAAACCGCGGAGCAGCGTCCCCAGGGCCGGAGCCGCCTCCAGGAGCAGGACTTCCAGGCCCAGGCGGCGGCAAAACAGGGCCGCGCCCAGGCCGGCCGCCCCTCCCCCGATGATCAGAGCCCTGGGCACACCGCCAACCAGGGCCGAAGCCGGCGCGGGGTCACAGGTAGAGCCCGCCGTTGACCGCCAAAACCTGGCCGGTTATGTAGGCCGCGGCCGGGGAACAGAGGAAGGCGACGGCGGCGGCCACTTCCTCGGGCCGGCCGGGGCGGCCCAGGGGGATATGGGGAAGAATGGCTGAAAGGGGCAATTCGGCGGTCATATCCGTTTCAATCAGGCCGGGGGACACGGCGTTGACCGTGATCCCCCGGGGGGCCACTTCCCGGGCCAAGGCCCGGGTGGCGCCAATCAAACCGGCCTTGGAGGCGGAGTAATTGACCTGGCCGGCCCGGCCGGCCTGGCCGGAAACGGAGGCCAGGTTGACGATGCGGCCTCGGCGCCGGCGCAACATATGGGGCAGGAGCTTGCGGGTGACCAGGAAAAAGCCGCCCAGGTTCACATCCAGCACCTTGTCCCAGTCCGCCCGGCTCATGAGGCCGAAGAGGCCGTCCCTGGTCAGGCCGGCGTTGTTGACCAAGGCGAAGGGGACGTCCTCGGCCAGAAGTTCGTCCAGGGCCAGGTCCGCCCCGGCCTCGTCGGACACGTCGAAGGGCAGGCGGCGGCAACTGCCGCCGGCGGCCAGGATGGCGGCCTCGACTTCAGCCGCGGCCGCATGGCCGCCCAGATAATTGAGCCAGACATGGAATCCTTCGGCGCTCAAGGCTAGGGCGATGGCCGCGCCAATCCCGCGGCTGGCCCCGGTGACCAAGACTCCGGGCCGGCGCCCGGGGCCGGACTCAATACTGGGGCGGCTTCTTTCCAAAAAAACCCCACGGCGGACAAATTTTTTGAATTATACACGATTGAATATTTCGGAGCAAGCCAGGGCCTTTACACCGCCCACGGCCGGGGCGCGGGTCTGGCCGCCCGCCGGAACGACCGGCCTTATTGATATTTAAATAATAATGATGTATAATAAAATCGTTAGACATATGTTCCAGCCGAGGCTTTCACTGGCTTTCACGGCCGGAACCGGGGAACCGCCCACGTTTGGCGGCCATTGGTCCGTTTCCTTCACGACGGAAAGAGGCTGGTCATCATGAATATCATCTTCATTACCCCGGAAGCGGTTCCTTTTTCCCGGGTGGGCGGGCTGGCCGACGTCTCCTTTTATCTGCCCAGGTCACTGGCCACGCTGGGCCACCAGGTGACGGTCGTTTCCCCCAAGCACCGAGGCGCCGACCAGGCGCCCCTGACGGAAATCGAAACCTGGCGTTCGGAAATCGACCTGTCGATCTCGCGGCGCCAGGCCAGCTTTTTCATGGGCGACACCGGCCAGGAGCACCAGGCGGTGCTGGTGGGCTGCGACGAACTCTTCGACCGGCCAGGCATTTACGGCAACGAATTCGGCGACTATGACGACAATGCCGAGCGCTTCATCTTCTTTTCCCGGGCCGCCCTTAAGGCCGCGGCCCGGTTGGCCGCTCCGGAGGACGAAACGATCATCCACTGCCACGAGTGGACCACGGGGCTGGTTTTGATGTGCCTGAAAAGCTGGCGCGGCCAATTCCCCACCCTGGCCCGGGCCGGCACGGTCTTCACCTATCATAATCTGGCCAATCAAGGTTTGTTTCTCCACTATGACTTCGCCCTGACCGGGCTGGACTGGAATCTTTTCACCAGCGAAGGCCTGGAATTCCACGGCCGGATGAACCTGACCAAGGCCGGTCTTCTGGCCGCCGATTACATCACCACCGTCAGCCGGAAATACGCCCAGGAAACCCTGACCCCCGCCATGGGCATGGGCTTGGAAGGCGTTCTCCTAAGCCGCCAGGACAGGCTGATCCCGGTGCAGAACGGGGTTGACTACGACCAGTGGAACCCGGCCACCGACGCCCACCTGGCGGCCGTCTATGCCCCGGACGATCTCTCCGGCAAGAAGGAATGCCGGCTACGACTGGCCCAATTGTTCGGTTTCACCGATCCCGGACGGCCCGCGGTCTCCATGGTCTGCCGCCTTTTGTCCCGCAAGGGGCTGGACATAGTGGTCAAGGCCATGGAGCGCATGATGGACCTGCCCATAAACCTGGCCCTGATGGGCCTGGGCGAAACCCACTACCAGGATTTCCTGACCGAGGCGGCCGAGCGCTGGCCGGGCCGGCTGGGCTACAAACGGGCCAACGACCCCGTCCTTCTGCGCCATATCCTGTCCGGTTCGGATATCTTCATCATGCCTTCGCGCTTCGAGCCCTGCGGCCTGGAACAGCTTTACGCCTTGAGTTACGGCGCCATTCCGGTGGTGCGCGGCACGGGCGGGCTGGACGATACCGTGGTGGACCTGGTGACCAGCCCGGAAGAAGGGACCGGCTACAAGTTCAACGAATACTCGGCCGAAGCCTTCCTGGAGACCCTGGCCCGGGCCGTCCGCGATTTTGACGACCAGGACCGGTGGCAGAGCGCCGTAAGGCGGGCCATGACCAGGAACTTTTCCTGGGACAATTCCGCCGCGCTTTATGAGGCGGTATATCGGAAAGCCTTGGCCGCGGCCGGAAAGCGCATTTGAGCATGCCGCATTCCGCCCAAATGGACACGGCGGCCCTTCTGGCCAAACTGATAAAACTTTCCAACTCCAATACCCAGTTTGAATTCAAGGTCACCAGCTTTCTGAACATTCTTTCCTGGGAACTCGACCTGGAACATGCCATTCTCCTGACCCTGGACAACGACCGAAAGCAGTTCCAGCCCCTGTGGCTGGCCGATTCCGCCTTCCCCCGTCTCGGGCCCGTCGCCGGTTCCGGCGACAACATCATCGGCCGCTGCCTGGCCGGCCGGCAGACCCTGTTGGCCGACCGGAACGATCTGCCGGGCCTGCCCCGCGACTGGGCCGCCTTCCTCGCCCCTTTCAGCGAAGGCTTGATGCTCACACCCCTGATCGACGACAAGACCGGCTACGGCACGCTTCTGCTCTTGCGCCGGACCTTCCGGCCGCTGGAGCCAGACCAGGCCCTGCTGATGGAGGCAGTCGCCAACGAGCTGACCATCGCCAGCAAGAACGTCAAGCTGGCCACCGAAACCCGCAAACGCATCAGCGTCCTGAACGTCCTGAGCGACCTGGGCCGCACCTTGTCCTCGACCATCGACGTGGAAGAGGTCATGACCATAATCCCCCAGATCGCCGCCGGCATTTTCCTGGCCGACGGCTGCACCGTCAACATCCTGGACGAGGACGCCCGCTGTCTTATCCTGACCTCGCAATACGGGCTCATCCCGCCGGCCTACAATTTCGAGCGCTACCGTCATTCCCACCAACTGCCCGCCTCCGCGGCCGCGGCCCTCTCCCGCCCCGCCAGCTTCAGCGGCTTTCTGAAGGAAGACCCCTGCGCCATGGACCTTTCTGATTCCGAGATGATGAACACCATCATCAGCTGCCCCTTGATTTTCCAGGGCCACCACCAGGGCAGCATCTCCCTCTTCAACAAGCTTGGCGGCCAGGGGCTTCAGGCGGACGTCCGGCCCCGGCTTTTCGACCATGACGACCTTGAACTCCTGTTTTCCATGAATAAC
>JAITUX010000265.1 GCA_031286085.1 Candidatus Adiutrix sp.
GGGGCTGGATTTTTTGTTGACCGCGGCCCAGGGCCTGCCTTGCCCCTTGGTGCTGGTGGGGGAGGGCGGCCAGGAGGCGGCCCTGAAGGCCCGGGTGGCGGCCGAAGGGCTGGCTACGGTGCGCTTCCTGGGGGCCTTGCCGGACGAGGACAAGGAAGCCTTGCTTAGTCTCTGTTACGGCCTGGTCGTCCCCTCTCACCTGCGTTTCGAGGCTTTCGGTCTGAGCCTCCTGGAAGCGGCCCGGCGCGGCAAGCCTTTAATATGTTGCGAAATAGCCACCGGCACCACCTATATCAACATCCACGGCGAAACCGGGCTGGTGGTCCCCCCGGCCGACCCGGCCGCCTTGAAAGAGGCCATGCTGACCCTGTGGGAGAACCCAGGCTTGGCCGCCCGCCTTGGGGAAGGAGCCCGGCGGCGCTTCGAAACGCATTTCACGGTTGAAAAAATGGTGCGGAACTACCTGGATTTGTATGGCGAGCTTAAGGCGCGTCGCCGGTATTGAGTTTTAGGCGTCAAAATATTATCATGACTAGATAGGCTCAGAGCCTCGGGGAGAGCCCATGGGCGATATTTTAGTCGTGGTAAAGGATGACAAGTTGGCCGGCCTCCTGGCCACCGCCTGCCGGGACCGGGGCGCCGAAGCCTTCCGGGCCTTGGGCGCGGCCCAGGTTCTGCCGGAAATAGGCCGCCCCGGCGGCCGCCGCTGGGCCGGGCTCATCCTGGATTTGGGTTACGCCTCGCAGAAGCCCCTTGACTTGGTCCGAGATTTCCTGGAAGCCGATCCCGAGCTTAAAATCGTGGCCTTGGGCAAAAACCTGGCCGTGAAAACCCTGAGCGCCCTTATGCGCCTTGGCGTGGCCGATTTCCTGGAATTGCCGCCCGACCCCCTGGAACTTTCCAAGTGCCTGGATAATTTCATGGGCCGGCTGAACCCGGCGGGCCAGGCGGCCCCGGCCCGGGGGAGCCGGGCGGAAACGCCGGCCCCGGCCGCGGCCGGCCGGCCCCGGACCATCATCGGCCGCAGCCCGGCCCTGAAAAAGGTCTTCCGCCTGGCGGACAAGGTGGCCGCCACCGATTCCACGGTGATGATTCACGGCGAGAGCGGCACCGGCAAGGAACTCCTGGCCCGGGCCCTGCACTTGAAAAGCCCGCGGGCCGCCAAGCCCCTGATTCCCGTCAACTGCGGCGCCATTCCCGAAGAACTCCTGGAGGCCGAGCTGTTCGGCCACGAAAAAGGGGCTTTTACCAACGCCGTCCGCACCCGCATAGGCCGCTTTGAAATGGCCGACGGCGGCACCATATTCCTGGACGAAATAGGCGACATGAGCCCCAAGCTCCAGGTCAAGCTCCTCCGGGTGGTCCAGGAGCACGAGATAGAGCGGGTGGGCGGCGACCGGATCATCCCGGTGGATATCAGGATCATCACGGCCACCAACGTGGATTTGGTGCGGGCCGTGGAGGAGGGCCGCTTCCGGGAAGACTTGTTTTACCGGCTTAACGTCATACCCATAACCATGCCGCCCCTCCGGGAGCGGCTGGAAGACGTGCCTCTCCTGGTCGAGCATTTCCTGGCCCGGCTGGCGGCCACCCGGGGCAGCCTGGTGACCGGCCTGACGCCGGAGGTTTTGGGCCGCCTCCTGGCTTACGACTGGCCTGGCAATGTGCGGGAATTGGAAAACCTAGTCGAGCGCATGGTCACCCTGGCCGACGGGCCGCTTTTGACCGAGGCCGACTTGCCGGCCAAGCTCCTGGCGGCCACCGACGGCCGGCCGGTGCCGGATTTGGACCTGGCCCTGGCCTATGAGGCGGAGGCCCCCCCGCCCGCCGGCCCGGAGCCCCCGGCCTCGGCGGAAGAGCCGCCCGAAAGCCGGCGGCCCCTGGAGTTTCCAGGCCCGGCGGCTCAGATCCCGGAGCCGCCGGTTTCGGAAGTGCCCCCGGAAGGGGTGGATTTCAACGCCCTGGTCTCGGCCTATGAAACCAGGCTCATAGTCGCGGCCCTGGAGGCGGCCGACGGCGTCAGGAACCAGGCGGCCAAGCTCTTGAACCTTAACCGCACCACCTTGGTGGAGAAGATGCGCAAAAAGGGGCTTTTGGGCGACAGCCTGGAGTGACCTTCAACCAGATCGTGATTGCCATAATGGCCGGTCGTTTTTTGGTCGATAACTAATTAGGAGGCGCCGAAAAAGCGCGCCGGTTTCACCGGCCTCGGCGTGAGGTGATTGCTTGCCTGAAAGAAGGGCTCAAAAAAACCATCTGGAGCCGCCCTGGTGACCCGGACCCCGCCCCGGAAATCCCGGCCTCCGGCCCTGGGTTGCCTTTTCCTGGCGGCCTTGGTTTGTTGCGCCCTTATCCCGGCCCGGCCGGCGGGCGCTCAGGCGGGCAACCGCCTGATCCAGGCCGGCCTGGGCGACGGCCAAGGCTATTACCGCCTGGTCTTCACCTTCCAGGCGCCTCTGGGCCCCTACACGGTGGGCACCGCGGCCGACGGCCGGGTCCTGGTGGATTTGGGGCCCGTGAGGCTGGGGGACATAGGCGCCCTGCCCAGGCATGAAGTTATCACCGGGCTGAATTTCGAGACCAAGGGCGGCCATCTCCTGGCCCTGGTGAAGGTGGGCCTGAAGGAATATGACCTGAAGCACTTCACCGGCCGCGACCGTTACACCCTCAATATTGATTTTCTGCCCCCGGCCTCCCTGGACGCGCCGGCCGGGCCGGGGGAACTGGACCGGGTCACCCTGGCCGTGCCGACCCTGGCCGAAGTGGCCTTGGAACAGAGCCGGCTCTCGCCTCCCGGCCCGAACGACGGGCCGGCCGAACACCTCTTCCAGAGAATTCTGGGGGAGGTGGGGAGCAATAACCGGTCCGCGGCTTTGGACGACCTTAAGTTTTTCCTGGAGACTTTCCCCGACCACCCCCGGCTGGAAGTGGCGAGCTACCTCAAGGCCGAGCTGGATTTCCGGGCCGGGCCGCCGGAGGAAACCTATGCCGCGGCCGTCGAGGGGTGGAAATCCTTTCTGGACCGCTGGCCCCACAGCTCCTTGAGTTCGCGGGCCAGATACATGCGGGCCGAAGCCGACCGCCTCTTGGGCCTCAACAATGAGGCCGCCGGCCAGTTCGCCCTCCTGGCCCAGGAGAATGACGACGCCTATGCCCGGCAGTCCCTGTTGAAGGCCGCGGACCTTTTCATGAGCCTGGGGATGTCTGAAGAAGCCCGGAAACTTTTGACCCCGGTTCTTAACCAGGGCCTGGCCGACCGGCTGGGCTGGGAGGTTTACGCCCGGTCGGGCGCGGTCGATTTTTACCAGGGCTTTTACAACCAGGCCGCGGAGATCATGCGCGAAGCCTTGCGCCAGGTCCCGGACATCCCGCAGACTTTCCCGGAAATCCTTTACGCCTTGGGCGAAACCTACCACTACCTGGGCCAGCCCGAAATGAGCCGCCACTACTTGACCCAGGCCATCAACCTTCTGCCCGACCATCCCAAGTCCGACATCATCCTGACCCGCATCGGCGACAATTACCGCCAGGAGGGCCTGGACCGGGAAGCCATAGCCATCTACGGCGCGGTCCGCCGCAACTACCCCCTCCAGGAAGGCGGCCTCATCAGCCAGGTGCGCCTGGCCGACATGGGTTCCCTGCACAGCTTCTTCAGCCAGGAAAAGGTCTTTGACGCCTTGGAGCGCGGCAGCCGGCAGGCCACGGTGGAGATGTATAAATCCATCGCCGACGCCGGTTTCACCTCGTCCCTGGTTCAACTGGCCCAGCTCAAGATCGGCCTGGCCCTGGTCGAGGACGGGGCGGCCGGCGAAGCCATCAAGTGGCTGCGCGACCTGGAAATCAACAACCCCAAGAGCCCCCTCCTGGACGAGGCCCTGCCGGTTTTGAACGCGGCCCTCGTCGATGAAATGCTCCTGCGGCGGGACATGGGCGATTGGCAGGGCATAGTGGACCTCTACGCCGACAATTCCTATTTCTTCGCCAAGGGCGACCGGCAACGGGTGGAATCCCTGGTGGCCCAGGCCTACGAGCAGCTGGGCCGTTACAAGGAGGCCCAGGAAACCTGGGCCTCCCTGGCCGACGAGACCCCGGACAAGCGGCTTGTCCGGGCCAGAAGCCTGGTGGTCAACAGCCTGAAAATAGGCCAGCCCCTGGAAGCCCTGAAGTATATCCTGGAAATGGAACACGAGTTCCCCGACCAGCGCCAGTGGCTGGACGCGCAACTGGCCCAGACCGGCCAGGCCCTGGCCCGGCCCCACAACGCCGAGGCCGTCACCAACCTCTTGGACTTCCGCCAAAGCATAGCCGCCGAGCCGGCGCGGCGGGACGCCTTGTCCGACGCCATAACCATTGAAATCGACAACCGGCGCTACGACCGGGCGGCCGCCTTCATCAGGCAATACCGCCAGGAATACCCCCAGGATGAATTGAGCCCGGAATATCTCCTGACCCTGGCCCAGATCGAGGATTACCAGAAACGTCCCGACCAGGCCTGGGATCTCCAGTCCCAATTCCGCCAGACCTATCCCGAGGACCAGCGGGGCCGCCAGATTCTTTTGGACCAGGTCAAGAAAGCCTACGGCCTCGGCCGCCTTGAAGACGCCTTCCGTTTCATTGAGCTCTTCCGCGGCCTTTACCCCCGGGACCCGGCCGGCGGCGCCCTCCTGGTGGAAAAGATTAACCGGCTCCGGGATACCGACCGGCAGGACGAGGCCCGGGAAACGCTGGCGGCTTTCATCCGGGACTACCCCGATGATGCGCGGCGGCCTGAAATAATGATGGACTTTGTTGACCGGGACATTGAAAACGGCCGCTACCCCGAGGCCCGGGAGTTGACGGAGGACCTTCTGGAAGTCTATCGCGGCCACCCGGAACTCCTGGCTTTTCTCCAGCGGCAGGCGGAGCGGCTCTGGGCCCGGGGGCGCCATGAAGAGGCCCAGGATTTGATCAACCTCCTCCTGGCCGCCTACCCGGGCGAAAAAAGCCTGGCCAGCCTCTTGCTCCGGCAGGCGGAGCAGAGTTGGACCCAGGGGCTCCATGTGGAAGCCCGGGCTTTGATCGATCTCATCCAGGAAAACTACCCCGGCGAAAGAGGCCTGGCCGACTTCCTGCTCCGGCAGGCGGAACAGAGCTGGGCCCAGGGGCGCCCTGAAGAAGCCCGGGATTTGGCCAACCTCCTCCTGGCCAACTACCCTGGCGAAAGAGGCCTGGCCGACTTCCTGCTCCGGCAGGCGGACCAGAGCTGGACCAAGGGGCGCCCTGAAGAAGCCCGGGATTTGGCCGCCATGCTCCTGACTAACTACCCGGGAGAAAAAGGCATGGCCGACCTCATGCTCCGGCAGGCGGAACAGAGCTGGACCAAGGAACGATATGATGAAGCCCGGAATCTGACCAACCTGCTTATGGCCAACTACCCGGGCGACGCCCGCCTGGCCGATCTCCTGTTCCGGCAGGCGGATCGCCACTGGACCAAGGGGCGCTATGAAGAAGCCCGGGAATTGACCAACCTCCTGCTGAACCACTACAAGGGCGACGAGCGTCTGGTCGACCTTCTCTTGCGGCAGGCGGACCAGAACTGGAGCAAGGAACGCTATGATGAAGCCCGGAATCTGACCAGCCTCCTTCTGGTCAACTACCCGGGCGACGCCCGCCTGGCCGATCTCCTCCTGCGGCAGGCGGACCAGAATTGGAACAAGAAACGCTATGATGAAGCCAAGGAGTTGACCGACCTCCTTCTGGCCAACTACCCAAGCGACGGACGCCTGGCCGACCTTCTGCTCCGGCGGGCGGAGGGCGACTGGGGCCGGGGCCGTTTTGAGGCCGCCCTTGAGGGTTGGAGCGCTTTCCGCCGGGCCTTCCCGGAAAACGAGCGGATCGGGTGGAGCTATGTGGACCAGTACAAGAAAATGGTGGCCGGCGGCCTGGCGGCCGAGGCTTTCAAACTGGCCGAGGAATACCGCCAGCTCCGACCCCAGGATACCGCCGCCCAGGCCGACCTGATGCTGGAACAGGCCAAGGACCATTTCGCCCTCCAGCAGCAGAATGAGGGCCTGGCCATGTGGAACCGCTTCCGGCAGGCCTTCCCCGACGACCGGCGGAACGCCGATCTGCTCCTTCTCCAGGCCCGCCGGGAACTTAAGTCCAGGCACGGGGCCGAGGCCCTGAACCATTATAAACAGTTCCTGGCCCAATACGGGCAGGACGAACGCGTGGCGGACATTTCCCTGGAAACCGCCGCGGCCGAGGTCGCCTTGAACCAGCGGGTCGAGGCCTGGGACCGCCTCAATAACTATATAACCACCTTCACCGCCCACCCGGGACGGTCTCAGGCCATTCTGGACGCCGTGGATCTGGGCCGGCAGCTCGGACGTTTCCCCGAGGCGGTGGCGCTCTTGGAGCTTTTCCGGCGCGACTACCCTGATTCGCCCTCGGCTTCGGCCACCTTCCTGGCCGAAGCCCGCTTCAGGCTGAACATAGGCGACAAGGCCGGGGCGGTGACCACCCTGGAAAACGGCGTATTGAGCCGGCCGGACCTGGACGTCGATCCCCAGGTCCAGGCCCTTTTGACCGAACTATACCTGGAAGCGGACCGGGTGGAGGATTGGGCCGCCCTGGTGGAAAAAAACCTGAACCGGGCCGGCAAAGGGCCGGCCTCGGCGGAACTTTTCCAGAAATACTACCAACTGGCCCAGGTCTATCAGGAACTGGGGCGCAACCCGGACGTTGAACGCAACCTTGATTCAGCCCTGTCCAACCGGACCGGGGTCTCCGCTGAAAATCTATACGCCGTGGCCCAAGGTTATAAGCGTCTGGCCAGGCTGGATAAATACCGCGCCACCCTGCTCCTGGTCAGGGACGCCAACGACCCGTTCTGGCAGAAAATAGCCTCTGATGAATTGGCCGCCGGAACCAGCGGCTAAAGAAAAATAAAACCCCCGCCTGAAGCTCCGGCCGGAGCTTCAGGCGGGGGTTTTATTTTTCTTTAGCCGCTGGTTCCGGCGGCCAATTCATCAGAGGCTATTTTCTGCCAGAACGGGTCGTTGGCGTCCCTGACCAGGAGCAGGGTGGCGCGGTATTTATCCAGCCTGGCCAGACGCTTATAACCTTGGGCCACGGCGTATAGATTTTCAGCGGAGACCCCGGTCCGGTTGGACAGGGCTGAATCAAGGTTGCGTTCAACGTCCGGGTTGCGCCCCAGTTCCTGATAGACCTGGGCCAGTTGGTAGTATTTCTGGAAAAGTTCCGCCGAGGCCGGCCCTTTGCCGGCCCGGTTCAGGTTTTTTTCCACCAGGGCGGCCCAATCCTCCACCCGGTCCGCTTCCAGGTATAGTTCGGTCAAAAGGGCCTGGACCTGGGGATCGACGTCCAGGTCCGGCCGGCTCAATACGCCGTTTTCCAGGGTGGTCACCGCCCCGGCCTTGTCGCCTATGTTCAGCCTGAAGCGGGCTTCGGCCAGGAAGGTGGCCGAAGCCGAGGGCGAATCAGGGTAGTCGCGCCGGAAAAGCTCCAAGAGCGCCACCGCCTCGGGGAAACGTCCGAGCTGCCGGCCCAGATCCACGGCGTCCAGAATGGCCTGAGACCGTCCCGGGTGGGCGGTGAAGGTGGTTATATAGTTATTGAGGCGGTCCCAGGCCTCGACCCGCTGGTTCAAGGCGACCTCGGCCGCGGCGGTTTCCAGGGAAATGTCCGCCACGCGTTCGTCCTGCCCGTATTGGGCCAGGAACTGTTTATAATGGTTCAGGGCCTCGGCCCCGTGCCTGGACTTAAGTTCCCGGCGGGCCTGGAGAAGGAGCAGATCGGCGTTCCGCCGGTCGTCGGGGAAGGCCTGCCGGAAGCGGTTCCACATGGCCAGGCCCTCATTCTGCTGCTGGAGGGCGAAATGGTCCTTGGCCTGTTCCAGCATCAGGTCGGCCTGGGCGGCGGTATCCTGGGGTCGGAGCTGGCGGTATTCCTCGGCCAGTTTGAAAGCCTCGGCCGCCAGGCCGCCGGCCACCATTTTCTTGTACTGGTCCACATAGCTCCACCCGATCCGCTCGTTTTCCGGGAAGGCCCGGCGGAAAGCGCTCCAACCCTCAAGGGCGGCCTCAAAACGGCCCCGGCCCCAGTCGCCCTCCGCCCGCCGGAGCAGAAGGTCGGCCAGGCGTCCGTCGCTTGGGTAGTTGGCCAGAAGGAGGTCGGTCAACTCCTTGGCTTCATCATAGCGTTTCTTGTTCCAATTCTGGTCCGCCTGCCGCAGGAGGAGATCGGCCAGGCGGGCGTCGCCCGGGTAGTTGACCAGAAGGAGGCTGGTCAGATTCCGGGCTTCATCATAGCGTTCCTTGCTCCAGTTCTGGTCCGCCTGCCGCAAGAGAAGGTCGACCAGACGCTCGTCGCCCTTGTAGTGGTTCAGCAGGAGGTTGGTCAATTCCCGGGCTTCTTCATAGCGCCCCTTGGTCCAGTGGCGATCCGCCTGCCGGAACAGGAGATCGGCCAGGCGGGCGTCGCCCGGGTAGTTGGCCATAAGCAGGTTGGTCAGATTCCGGGCTTCATCATATCGTTCCTTGGTCCAGCTCTGTTCCGCCTGCCGGAGCATGAGGTCGGCCATGCCTTTTTCTCCCGGGTAGTTAGTCAGGAGCATGGCGGCCAAATCCCGGGCTTCTTCAGGGCGCCCCTTGGTCCAGCTCTGGTCCGCCTGCCGGAGCAGGAAGTCGGCCAGGCCTCTTTCGCCAGGGTAGTTGGCCAGGAGGAGGTTGGCCAAATCCCGGGCTTCTTCAGGGCGCCCCTGGGCCCAGCTCTGTTCCGCCTGCCGGAGCAGGAAGTCGGCCAGGCCTCTTTCGCCGGGGTAGTTTTCCTGGATGAGATCGATCAAAGCCCGGGCTTCCACATGGAGCCCCTGGGTCCAACTCTGCTCCGCCTGCCGGAGCAAGAGGCTGGCCAGGCTTTTTTCGCCCGGGTAGGCGGCCAGGAGGAGGTTGATCAAATCCTGGGCCTCTTCATGGCGCCCCCGGGCCCAGAGCCGCTCCGCCTGCCGCTGGAGAAAAGCCAGGAGTTCCGGGTGGCCGCGATAGACTTCCAGAAGGTCCTCCGTCAACTCCCGGGCCTCGGGGTAGCGGCCGTTTTCAATGTCCCGGTCAACAAAGTCCATCATTATTTCAGGCCGCCGCGCATCATCGGGGTAGTCCCGGATGAAAGCCGCCAGCGTTTCCCGGGCCTCGTCCTGCCGGTCGGTATCCCGGAGCCGGTTAATCTTTTCCACCAGGAGGGCGCCGCCGGCCGGGTCCCGGGGGTAAAGGCCGCGGAAGAGCTCAATGAAACGGAAGGCGTCTTCAAGGCGGCCGAGGCCGTAGGCTTTCTTGACCTGGTCCAAAAGAATCTGGCGGCCCCGCTGGTCCTCGGGATAGGTCTGGCGGAATTGGGACTGGAGATCCCAGGCCTGGTCGGGACGTTTCTGGTAATCCTCGATCTGGGCCAGGGTCAGGAGATATTCCGGGCTCAATTCATCCTGGGGGTATTCCTGGCGGTATTGCCTGATGAAGGCGGCCGCCCGGTCGTAGCGCCGGTTGTCGATTTCAATGGTTATGGCGTCGGACAAGGCGTCCCGCCGCGCCGGCTCGGCGGCTATGCTTTGGCGGAAGTCCAAGAGGTTGGTGACGGCCTCGGCGTTGTGGGGCCGGGCCAGGGCCTGGCCGGTCTGGGCCAGTTGCGCGTCCAGCCACTGGCGCTGGTCGGGGAACTCGTGTTCCATTTCCAGGATATACTTCAGGGCTTCCAGGGGCTGGCCTATTTTCAGGCTGTTGACCACCAGGCTTCTGGCCCGGACAAGCCGCTTGTCCGGGGTCTCGTCGGCCAGGGAGGCCCAGGTTTCCTGGGCCTCCTTGTAACGGCCCAGCTGCTCGTAGGCCTGGGCCACCAGGGATTCCACCCGTTGCCGGTCGCCCTTGGCGAAGAAATAGGAATTGTCGGCGTAGAGGTCCACTATGCCCTGCCAATCGCCCATGTCCCGCCGCAGGAGCATTTCATCGACGAGGGCCGCGTTCAAAACCGGCAGGGCCTCGTCCAGGAGGGGGCTCTTGGGGTTGTTGATTTCCAGGTCGCGCAGCCACTTGATGGCTTCGCCGGCCGCCCCGTCCTCGACCAGGGCCAGGCCGATCTTGAGCTGGGCCAGTTGAACCAGGGACGAGGTGAAACCGGCGTCGGCGATGGATTTATACATCTCCACCGTGGCCTGCCGGCTGCCGCGCTCCAAGGCGTCAAAGACCTTTTCCTGGCTGAAGAAGCTGTGCAGGGAACCCATGTCGGCCAGGCGCACCTGGCTGATGAGGCCGCCTTCCTGGAGGGGGTAGTTGCGGCGGACCGCGCCGTAGATGGCTATGGCTTCCCGGTCCAGGCCCTCCTGGCGGTAATTGTCGCCGATGCGGGTCAGGATGATGTCGGACTTGGGATGGTCGGGCAGAAGGTTGATGGCCTGGGTCAAGTAGTGGCGGCTCATTTCGGGCTGGCCCAGGTAGTGGTAGGTTTCGCCCAAGGCGTAAAGGATTTCCGGGAAAGTCTGCGGGATGTCCGGGACCTGGCGCAAGGCTTCGCGCATGATCTCCGCGGCCTGGTTGTAAAAGCCCTGGTAAAAATCGACCGCGCCCGACCGGGCGTAAACCTCCCAGCCCAGCCGGTCGGCCAGGCCCTGGTTAAGAACCGGGGTCAAAAGTTTCCGGGCTTCTTCAGACATCCCCAGGCTCATGAAAAGGTCCGCGGCCTTCAACAGGGACTGCCGGGCATAGGCGTCGTCATTCTCCTGGGCCAGGAGGGCGAACTGGCCGGCGGCCTCATTGTTGAGGCCCAAGAGGCGGTCGGCTTCGGCCCGCATGTATCTGGCCCGCGAACTCAAGGAGCTGTGGGGCCAGCGGTCCAGAAAGGATTTCCACCCCTCGACGGCCGCGGCATAGGTTTCCTCCGGCGGCCCGGCCCGGAAATCCAGCTCGGCCTTGAGGTAGCTCGCCACTTCCAGCCGGGGGTGGTCGGGGAAAGTCTCCAGGAAAAACTTAAGGTCGTCCAAAGCCGCGGACCGGTTATTGCTCCCCACCTCCCCCAGAATTCTCTGGAAGAGGTGTTCGGCCGGCCCGTCGTTCGGGCCGGGAGGCGAGAGCCGGCTCTGTTCCAAGGCCACTTCGGCCAGGGTCGGCACGGCCAGGGTGACCCGGTCCAGTTCCCCCGGCCCGGCCGGCGCGTCCAGGGAGGCCGGGGGCAGAAAATCAATATTGAGGGTGTAACGGTCGCGGCCGGTGAAGTGCTTCAGGTCATATTCCTTCAGGCCCACCTTCACCAGGGCCAGGAGATGGCCGCCCTTGGTCTCGAAATTCAGCCCGGTGATAACTTCATGCCTGGGCAGGGCGCCTATGTCCCCCAGCCTCACGGGCCCCAAATCCACCAGGACCCGGCCGTCGGCCGCGGTGCCCACCGTGTAGGGGCCCAGAGGCGCCTGGAAGGTGAAGACCAGGCGGTAATAGCCTTGGCCGTCGCCCAGGCCGGCCTGGATCAGGCGGTTGCCCGCCTGAGCGCCCGCCGGCCGGGCCGGGATAAGGGCGCAACAAACCAAGGCCGCCAGGAAAAGGCAACCCAGGGCCGGAGGCCGGGATTTCCGGGGCGGGGTCCGGGTCACCAGGGCGGCTCCAGATGGTTTTTTTGAGCCCTTCTTTCAGGCAAGCAATCACCTCACGCCGAGGCCGGTGAAACCGGCGCGCTTTTTCGGCGCCTCCTAATTAGTTATCGACCAAAAAACGACCGGCCATTATGGCAATCACGATCTGGTTGAAGGTCACTCCAGGCTGTCGCCCAAAAGCCCCTTTTTGCGCATCTTCTCCACCAAGGTGGTGCGGTTAAGGTTCAAGAGCTTGGCCGCCTGGTTCCTGACGCCGTCGGCCGCCTCCAGGGCCGCGACTATGAGCCTGGTTTCATAGGCCGAGACCAGGGCGTTGAAATCCACCCCTTCCGGGGGCACTTCCGAAACCGGCGGCTCCGGGATCTGAGCCGCCGGGCCTGGAAACTCCAGGGGCCGCCGGCTTTCGGGCGGCTCTTCCGCCGAGGCCGGGGGCTCCGGGCCGGCGGGCGGGGGGGCCTCCGCCTCATAGGCCAGGGCCAGGTCCAAATCCGGCACCGGCCGGCCGTCGGTGGCCGCCAGGAGCTTGGCCGGCAAGTCGGCCTCGGTCAAAAGCGGCCCGTCGGCCAGGGTGACCATGCGCTCGACTAGGTTTTCCAATTCCCGCACATTGCCAGGCCAGTCGTAAGCCAGGAGGCGGCCCAAAACCTCCGGCGTCAGGCCGGTCACCAGGCTGCCCCGGGTGGCCGCCAGCCGGGCCAGGAAATGCTCGACCAGGAGAGGCACGTCTTCCAGCCGCTCCCGGAGGGGCGGCATGGTTATGGGTATGACGTTAAGCCGGTAAAACAAGTCTTCCCGGAAGCGGCCCTCCTCCACGGCCCGCACCAAATCCACGTTGGTGGCCGTGATGATCCTGATATCCACCGGGATGATCCGGTCGCCGCCCACCCGCTCTATCTCGTGCTCCTGGACCACCCGGAGGAGCTTGACCTGGAGCTTGGGGCTCATGTCGCCTATTTCGT
Organism: Candidatus Adiutrix sp.; assembly: GCA_031286085.1. Taxonomy (GTDB): domain Bacteria; phylum Desulfobacterota; class Desulfarculia; order Adiutricales; family Adiutricaceae; genus Adiutrix. The sequence goes on from JAITUX010000265.1 coordinate 12,592, forward strand.
CCAGGAATATGGTGCCGCCGTCGGCCATTTCAAAGCGGCCTATGCGGGTGCGGACGGCGTTGGTAAAAGCCCCTTTTTCGTGGCCGAACAGCTCGGCCTCCAGGAGTTCTTCGGGAATGGCGCCGCAGTTGACGGGAATCAGGGGCTTGGCGGCCCGCGGGCTTTTCAAGTGCAGGGCCCGGGCCAGGAGTTCCTTGCCGGTGCCGCTCTCGCCGTGAATCATCACCGTGGAATCGGTGGCGGCCACCTTGTCCGCCAGGCGGAAGACCTTTTTCAGGGCCGGGCTGCGGCCGATGATGGTCCGGGGCCGGCCGGCCGCGGCCGGGGCCGGCGTTTCCGCCCGGCTCCCCCGGGCCGGGGCCGCCTGGCCCGCCGGGTTCAGCCGGCCCATGAAATTATCCAGGCACTTGGAAAGTTCCAGGGGGTCGGGCGGCAATTCCAGGAAATCGGCCACGCCAAGGCGCATAAGGGCGCTCAGGGTTTTCACGGCCAGGTTTTTGCCCAAGGCCACGATTTTAAGCTCGGGATCGGCTTCCAGGAAATCTCGGACCAAGTCAAGGGGCTTCTGCGAGGCGTAACCCAAATCCAGGATGAGCCCGGCCCAGCGGCGGCCGCCGGGGCGGCCTATTTCCGGCAGAACCTGGGCCGCGCCCAAGGCCCGGAAGGCTTCGGCGCCCCGGTCCCGGCAGGCGGTGGCCAGGAGGCCGGCCAACTTGTCATCCTTTACCACGACTAAAATATCGCCCATGGGCTCTCCCCGAGGCTCTGAGCCTATCTAGTCATGATAATATTTTGACGCCTAAAACTCAATACCGGCGACGCGCCTTAAGCTCGCCATACAAATCCAGGTAGTTCCGCACCATTTTTTCAACCGTGAAATGCGTTTCGAAGCGCCGCCGGGCTCCTTCCCCAAGGCGGGCGGCCAAGCCTGGGTTCTCCCACAGGGTCAGCATGGCCTCTTTCAAGGCGGCCGGGTCGGCCGGGGGGACCACCAGCCCGGTTTCGCCGTGGATGTTGATATAGGTGGTGCCGGTGGCTATTTCGCAACATATTAAAGGCTTGCCGCGCCGGGCCGCTTCCAGGAGGCTCAGACCGAAAGCCTCGAAACGCAGGTGAGAGGGGACGACCAGGCCGTAACAGAGACTAAGCAAGGCTTCCTTGTCCTCGTCCGGCAAGGCCCCCAGGAAGCGCACCGTAGCCAGCCCTTCGGCCGCCACCCGGGCCTTCAGGGCCGCCTCCTGGCCGCCCTCCCCCACCAGCACCAAGGGGCAAGGCAGGCCCTGGGCCGCGGTCAACAAAAAATCCAGCCCC
>JAITUX010000063.1 GCA_031286085.1 Candidatus Adiutrix sp.
CAAGCGGGCCGAGCCCCAAAGCGGCCAGGCGGCGCGAATGGACGATGGCCGGTTGCCGTAATTTTATTCCAATTTCCTTTCAAACTAAAGCCCTCATTGATAAAAGTTGACTATTAGGCAAAATGTGTGTAATATAGTTGATAGTAATTTAGCATAAATTACTATGAAAGCATAAAACTATCATAAAATTGAAACATAAGAAACACCTGATTAATAGGCGTCCGCGCCCGAGCGAGGGAGGAGACATGAGTCGATTTCTGTTGAGCATGGTTCTGGCGGCCACGCTGGCCTTGACCGCGTCCGGGCTTGGAGCCCAAACGAGTGATTTCGGCCCCGCCCAGGCTTATGTCGTTAAAAAAGGGGAGACGGCGGCGGCCATAGCCGGGCGCGTTTACGGCAAACCCTCCTTGGGGGCCAAGCTGTGGGAGGCCAACCGCAACCTGGTGGCCCACCCCGAGCGGCTTACGGCCGGCGACACCATCTATCTGTTTTCCGAAGCGGCTTTGCTGACCGACAAGACCATATCCGTGCCCCCGCCGCCCTTGGCCGGACCCGCCGGCCTCTATGACCGGGGACGCTTGTTCGACGGCGGTTTCCCCAAGTATTTCAATTTCCTGGCTGACGGCCGGGGCCTGGGGGAAAGCGGTTCGGTGAGGATAACGGTCAAGCGGGCCGAGCCCCAAAGCGGCCAGGCCATCGAGGCTCTCTATGAAGTCCGGGATGTGGGCCTGGTTCTGGCTTCCAACCAGCACAACAGCCTTTTCCGCGGCGATGCGGCGGATAAGGTCCGGGACTTCGGGAAAACCCTTCTCAGCGCCAACGACAACGTCATCCTCCTCTTCACCGAAGATTTGGCCAAGATCTTGGATTCCGACACCTACGGCGACTCCGACCCTTATTTCCGCGAGTTCCCCATTTACGGCCAAGCGGGCCAGGGTTCCCGGGCCCCCGCCGCCGGGGGGGGCGGCGGCCGGACCCTGGGGGAACTTTACACCTTCAAGGGCCTGGTGACGGTGGTGGCCCGGGTTGAAGGGCTGGCCCCTATGACTCCCAAGGCCTCCAGGGCCCTGAAACGGGCCAAGGGCGACTCCGGGCTGGCCGTGGAGCCGGTTTCGTATGTGGGCCGCATAACCTATTCCGAAGACGCGGTGGAACTGGACGATCATGTCTTCTGCTTCCTGTCCTTGGAGCCCGGGCCGGAAAGGGCTCTGGACCCGCCCCTGGTGGAAACGCCCGACAGCTACGTCCCTTTGGGCGACTGACTGGTTTTAAGCCGGCAATCCCAGCTTGATATTAAGAGGGATGGAGTATGATTAAGCCTATTTGTTTGATCCTGGCCCTGGCCTTGGCCGGCTGCTCCGCCGTCCCGGATAAATACCGAAGCCGCAAAATTGCCCCTTGCCAAAAACCGGCGGCCACCTCTTTAAAAGGCGTGCCTTACCAGCGAGGTTCCCGGGAGGCCTGCGCGGCGGCCGTGGCCCCCTTCGATGCCGGGGCCTGGCATGAGGCGCCCTACAACTCTCACCAGGTTCGCGGCCAGAAAACCGTGGAACTGGGCTGTCGGGCTCTTGCCTCCGAGGCGGAGGGCGGCGGTTATTCCGGCCTGCCGGGCCACAGCCAGACCCTGATGCTAAATTTCGACCCCAGCGTTTATCCTGAAAAGGCCTTGGTGCGCCGGGCCGTTCTGGCCGTTTACGCCTTTGAAAACCAGCGCGGGCTTTACGAGGCGGATCTGCGGGGAAGGCTGAACATTGGCGGCGAGTTGCAAAGTTTGGCCCGCCAGCGGGAAGCCTGGACCGGGCGGAGCCGGTCTGACAAGGGTTGGGTCTTGTTCGACGTCACGTCTTTCGCGGCCCGGGCCATCAATGAACGCCGCAATTCCGTGCATTTTGAGTTATCGCGGCCCTGCCTGGCGGCGGACCGGACCCCGGTGACGGTCGGCCTGTTGGATAAGGAGCCCCGCCTTCTGGTGGAGTTTGAATAGCCAGAGGGGCCTGCCGGCCGTGAAAAGCGCGAAGTTGGTTGGTCGAAGCCGGAAGTGGAGTGGAAGAATGAATAAACTGTTGCTGGTTCTTTTGGTCATGGCCGCTTGGTCTCCGGCGGCGGCCCAAGGTCAAAAGGTTGATACGGAACTCCGCTTGGCCCGCCAGGCCACGACCGACCAAGGGCTTTTCTTCGCTTTGGCCCGCAACGATATTCAGTCCATGCTCGCTCTCCGGAACCAGGGGGCCAATCCCAACGCCAGCCTCGCCATCCTGGGCCTCACGCCCAGGGATGTCTTCGGCGGCGACGCGCCGTTTCTGGAGCAGCCCTTCGACCCCGCCGGCTGGCCGATTCTCCATTGGGCGGTCTTTCTTGATAATATCGAAGCGGTCAAACTGCTTCTGCGCGGCGGCGCCCTGGTCAACGCCATAGACATCTACGGCGGCACGGCCCTGCACTGGGCGGCCTGGGGCGGCCGCCACTCCATAGCCAAGCTGCTCTTGAACAACGGCGCCAATTGCTGGGCCACGGATATCAAGCACCGCACGCCCAAAGATTGGGCCCTCATGTCCAGCCAGAGCGATATGATCACTTTAATGAACTCCCGCGCCTGCCGGCCCGGCGCCCATATTGACAACGACGGCGACGGCGTGCCTGACCACCAGGACCTCTGCCCCAATACGCCCTTCGGCGCGCCGGCGGACGAACGGGGCTGCTGGGTGGTGGCCTACGCCAATTTCTTTGATTTCAACCAAGCCGTGGTCAAAAGCCGGTATTTGTCCCACCTGGTCGCCGCGGCCGAAATACTAAAAAACCATCCCACCCTGAAGGTGAATATAGAGGGCCACACCGATTCCGCGGGGACTGATGAATACAATCTCGAGTTGGG
>JAITUX010000131.1 GCA_031286085.1 Candidatus Adiutrix sp.
CAGGCGAACCCCCGACTGCCGCTCTATTCTTTTAAGCGTGCCAAATGATGACGCCCACGGCCGCCTCCTTAGGGCGGCTTATTTTTCAGGCTCGGCCTCGCCGTCCTCGCCGGTCGGAAATCTCCATCAGGCCTGGCTTGGCTGGTCATTAGTGAAAATTATAATGGCGCAAACATAATTCGAAGGCCGCCGGCCCCCGGTCTCTTTCCGCCGGGGGCCGGCGGCCGCGGTAACGGCTCCGCCGTTCAGGGGCCTGTCCCGCCTACTTGTTCAAGATGGCCAGGGCCTCGGCCGCGTAACAGTCCATCAGGTAGGGTATCCTGGTCACCTTGGCGCACTCCTCGGTGAGGGACATGAGTTCCTGCCGGGTTATGGCCTCAAGGTTGAAGCAGCGCGCGCCGGCCATGAGCTGCTGGAGACCGACCTTGATCTTGTCGGCGAAGGTATAGATGCCGATGGCGCCCAGGGGAATGTTCTTCATCTCGTCCGGGCCGACCAGGTTACGGACCTCCTCGTAGCAGATGAAGATTTCCTCCGGCGTCGAGCCGTGGTCGCCGACCGTCTTGGGCAAATCCTTGTCCTTGAGCCATTGGCCGATATTTTTGCCGACCATGCCCGGAATCATCAGGGCGCGGCCCAGGCAAACCGCCTTTACGAAGGGGGCGCCCAGGGCCAGGGCCTTGAACACGCCGTCCTCCGAGCTGAACCCGCCGGCGAAGGCCAGGTCCGGGGGCCGCTCGCCCTTCCCCGCCAGGATGGAGGCGTATTCATAGGCCGCGGAATGCAGGTAAAGGGACGGGACCCCCCATTCCTCCATCATGCCCCACGGGCTCATGCCCGTGCCGCCGGAAGCGCCGTCAATGGTGAGCAAATCTATTTTCGCCCTGGACGACCATTTCAGGGCCATGGCCAGCTCTCTCAAGCCGTAAGCGCCCGTCTTGAGCGTGACGCGCTTGAAGCCGATTTTACGCAGCCGCTCCACTTCGCCCAAAAAACCCTCTTCGCTGATGAAGCCCAAACGGCTGTGCCTCTCGAATTCCTTGATGCCGCCGTTCTTGAAAGACGCCTGGACGACCGGGTCGGAGGGATCGGGCGTGACGATGTAACCGCGCCTTTGCAGTTCCAGGGCCCGGTCAAGGGACTTAACCTTTATTTCGCCGCCGATGCACTTGGCGCCCTGGCCCCACTTGAGCTCTATGGTCTCCAGGCCGTGCTTTTCGATAATGTATTCCGCCACGCCCAGGCGGGTATCCTCGACGTTCATCTGGACCAGTATCTCGCCCAGGCCTCTCTGGTATTTGCGGTAGGCCTGGATGCGCCGGTCCATTTCAGGCGCTTTCTTGATTTTCCTGTTGCCGTCCAGGACCAGCTCGGGGTCGATGCCGCAAACATTTTCGCCGCAGACGATGGTGACGCCCGAGATGGCGGCGCCCACCGCGAAGTGGTCCCAATTCTTGCGCGCGATTTCCGTCGAACCCAGCGCGCCGGTGAAAAGCGGCACGCTCATCTTGACCTTCTTATCCCAGCCGTAGCTCGTTTCGGTATTCACCTTCGGGAAGATGGCGCTGTCGGGGTCCCCCGCGACGCCCGGGGGCAGGCCCTTGGCGCCCAAGGCATAGCCCTGGATGTTCAGGTGGGAATAATCGACGGGATAATCCTTGTCCCCCCCGGCGATGACCTCCCCGAAAGGGCCGGGATAAATCAGTTCGCGCCCCCGGAAAGCCGCCTTGAAGGCTTCGCAGTTGCCCCGGCAGCCGTCGAGGCAGCGCGAGCAGAGTCCGCTGGAGGGGACGACATTTTTGGAACGGTTCACCGTTCTGGTGGCATCGTTGCTGTTCGGCGTCCGCAGGTTCATCTCAAGACCTCCTTTTGATATATCCGAATATGACAAGTATTGATTCCGGGGGCCTCGGGCCCCAAACCGCTTAGCCGGCGAACGACAGGCCGGCACGGAGACCGGCTGGCCCTGGCCGAAAAACCGCTCACATTTCTACATGGATTAGAGGCTAATATAATTGCCTCCGCTTGTCAATCGCCGGGCGGAACCGCCCGGAAATTAAAAATCCGGCCCCCCCAAGTCAAGGGCTTACGCCCTTCAGCCAGGTTTCGCACCTTAACCCCGGCACACGTTTGAATTCTTTCAGGTTATGGGTTACGAGCAACAGGTCGTGAGCCACGGCCTGGGCCGCGATGAGCATATCCAGCCCGCCCACGGGCTGGCCTTTTCGTTCCAGCCCGGCCCGGAGGCGGCCATAGGCCAGGGCTGATTTCGCATCAAAATCCAGAACCGCCAACGGCAGCAGAAAAGCTTCCAAGGCCCTGGCGTTTTGTTCCACCGCCTGGCTTTTGGCCACCCCGTAATTCAGCTCCGCCGCGGTTATGGCGGACAGCCCCACCTCGCCAAGGGCGAAAACCTTAAGTCGGCGGCCCACATCGGGGGGCTTGTTCTTTATCAAATAAATGCAGATGTTGGTGTCCAGAAGTATTTTCATTATAAATTTTCCCGAACCTGGGCGGGCGGCTGGCTTCTTTCGGCCATGAAGTCCGGGCTGAATCGGGCCAGGGCTTCAACCAGGGTTTCCCAGGGGGCGTCCAGGGGGAAGAGAACCACGGCCGGCCCAATTTTTTTAATGCCGACGCTTTCGCCTTCAAAGCGGAATTCTTTGGGCAGGCGCACCGCCTGGCTTTGGCCGTTTTGAAAGAGTTTGGCCTGGCGCATGGATTCTCTCCCCTTTTCTTTTAATATATATTAATTATATATATTTTTTGCCGGTTGTCAACCATCGGCCCGCTGGGGTCTGGCCTACGGCCCCGGTCAGGCCTGGACGTTGCCTAAAAACACCCGGGTCAGCCGCCCGAGGGCCAGGTTGCGGAAGCGGCGCAATAAATCAATTTCCGTGGCCGGGGCTTCGTAGCGGTGGGCGGGGAAGTAGCGGGAGAGGTGGAGGGGCAGGTTCCTGTCCAGGCCGGCCACCCAGTCAACCAGGGCGGCGAATTCCTCCGGGTCGTCGCTTACGCCCGGCACGACCAGGGTGGTCAGTTCCACGTGGACGTTCAGGTCCAGAAGGGCGGCCACCGTCCCCTGGACCGCCGGCAGTGAGCCGCCCAGGCGGCGGTAGGTCTCGGGGTTGAACGTCTTGACGTCCACGTTGGCCGCGGCCACCCAGGGCCCCAGGTCGGCCAGGCCCTCCGGCTCCATCAGGCCGTTGGTCACCAGCACCGTGGCCGCCCCGTCTTCCCGCAGGGCCGGGGCCGCCTCCAGGATGTATTCGGCCGACAGGGCGGGCTCGTTGTAGGTGTAGGCCACGGCCTTGAGGCCCAGTTCCCTGAGCCGGCGGCGCAGCCCGTCGGGGGGCAGTTCTTTCAGGGCCTCC
>JAITUX010000016.1 GCA_031286085.1 Candidatus Adiutrix sp.
CCCTGGAGCCTTCCGGCCTGGCCGGCTTCGGGCGGAACAAGCCGGACGTGGCTATCCTGGCCCTGGACCGGGACGAAGCCCTGCGCCTGGCCCCCCGCCTGGCGAAAGAAGGTTATGGAAAAGTACCGCTCTGGGGGGCGCTGCCCTTGGGCTTCCGGGAGGTCGGGGCCGCCTTCGCCAGCCTGAAACTTAACCTCCGGCTCTGCCTGCCGGCCGCCAACCCGGCCTCCCAGGACACGCCCGCCTTGCGGGAGTTCACCCGGCAGTTCATCGACGCCTACCAGGACCGCCCGACCTGGATTTCCGCCCTGGCCTTCGACAGCCTGAACCTGGCCGTCAAGGCCGCCGGGAGCGGCGAAGGCGCCCAGGGCCCGGCTGATTTTTTAACCGGCGGCCGCCACCACGGCCTGGCCGCCTATGACCTGGGGCCGGAAGGCGACGGCTCCGCCGGCCTGACCCTCATGACGGTCCGGCCGTCCAACTTGGGCTTTTTACCGTAGAGCATCAAGCCGATAAAGGCCGGCCGGCTGATTTTTTACCTGGCGGTTAAGGCCAATGAATTCGGGCCGGCGTGCGCGGCCGGTCCGGCAGGAGATACAAAATGGCGGAAGACCCGGCGGTGCTGGTGCTGGCGGCCGGACGCGGCGTCAGGATGAAATCGGAGACGCCCAAGGTGCTGCACCAGCTGATGGGCCGGCCCCTCCTGGAACATGTGCTCAACGCCGCCCTTTACCTGGCCCCGGCCCGGCTGGCGCTGGTGACCGGCTTCGGGGCCGAGGCCGTGGAGGCCCGGGCCTCGGAGTTTCTGGCCGGCCCCAGGCCGGACGGCTTTTCCCCCCCGGCGCCGATCTTTGTCCGGCAGGCGGAGCAGCTCGGCACCGGCCACGCCGTGGCCCAGGCCCGGGCGGCCCTGGCCGATTTTCCGGGGCCGGTCCTCATAATGGCCGGGGACGTGCCCCTCATCTCCCCCAACACCCTGGAAGCCCTTTTACGGGCTCACCAGGCCCTCGGGGCTCACCTTTCGGTGCTCACCGTGAGCCTGGCCGACCCCGGCGCCTACGGCCGCGTTATCCGCGACGAGGCCGGCTGGCTGGCCCGCATAGTCGAATACCGGGACGCCGACGAGGACGAGCGCCGGATCCCGGAGATAAATTCCGGCCTCTACGCGGCCGAAGCCGCCCCGCTCTTTGAAGCCCTGGCCGGGCTTACGGCCGACAACGACCAGCGGGAATACTACCTGACCGACGTGGCCGCCGATTTCCGCCGGCGGGGCCTTACGGCCGCGGCGGTGGAAATCCCCTCGGCCATCCATTATGAAGTGCTGGGCATCAACGACCGCCGGGAACTGGCCGAAGCCCAGGCCATTTTAAGGGACCGCATCAACGAGGCCTGGCTGAGGGCCGGGGTCACCTTCCTGGATCCGCCCTCCACCTTGATAGAGGCCTCGGTGCGCCTGGGCCGCGACGTCCGCCTGTGGCCCGGGGTCATCCTGACCGGCCGCACCGTTGTGGGCGAGGGGGCGGAAATCGGCCCCTACTGCCACCTGGACAACTGCCGGGTGGCGGCGGGGGCCAAGGTGCCGGGCCACCAGGCCTGGACGGGCCGGGAGTTCGACCCGGCTTGAAGCCGGCCCGGACATAACACTGATTAGGAGTATCCATGAATCCCCAGACCAGGGTGCTGTCCGGCATCCAGCCCTCCGGCCAGCTCCACATCGGCAATTACTTCGGCATGATGAAGCCCATGATCGAGTGGCAGGAAAAGAGCGATTTGTTCTGCTTCATAGTCAATCTCCACGCCCTGACCACGGTCTTCGACGCCCGGACCCTGGCCGGGAACACCCTGAGCGCGGCCGCCGACTTCCTGGCCCTGGGCCTGGACCCGGAAAAGGCCACCTTCTGGGTCCAGGGCGACGTTCCGCAGCATACCGAACTGACCTGGATCCTGACCAACGTCACCTCCATGGGCCTTCTGGAGCGCTGCCACGCCTACAAGGACAAGGTGGCCCAGGGCCTGACCCCCAACCACGGGCTCTTCGCCTACCCGGTGCTCATGGCCGCCGACATCCTCCTCTACCAGGCCAACCTGGTGCCCGTGGGCCGCGACCAGAAACAGCACGTGGAAGTGGCCCGCGACATAGCCGGCAGCTTCAACCACCTCTACGGCGAAACCTTCGTTCTCCCGGAACCCCTCATCGACGAACAGCTGGCCACCATTCCCGGCCTGGACGGGCGGAAGATGAGCAAGAGCTACGAAAACGCCCTGGACATCTTCATTCCCCGCGAGGAACTGAAAAGCCGGGTCATGGCCATAGTCACCGATACCCGGGCCGTCTCGGACATCAAAGACCCGGATAACTGCAACCTCTTCGCCCTCTACCGCCTTTTCTCCGCCGCCGAAGAGCTGGAGGAACTGCGCGGGCGCTACCTTAAGCCCGGCCTTAAATACTCCGAGGTGAAAAAGGAACTCATCGACCGCATCTGGAGCCATTTCGCCCCCCACCGGGAGAAGCGGGCCGCTCTCTTGAAGGAGCCGGACACCCTTCACGACATACTTTCGGCCGGCGCGGCCAAGGCCCGGGTCCAGGCCGAGGCGACCATGGCCCGGGTCCGCCGGGCCGTGGGCCTGGACCACAGCCGGCGCCGGGGCTGAGCCCCGGACCAACAGAGTTTCACCCAGAGAGGAAGGAGTAAGCGATGCGCGCTTGGCCCGGGTTATCGGCGTGGCCCAAGTTTCTGGCCTTCTTGGCCCTGGCCCTTTGGCTGCCGCCCTTGGCGGCGGCGGAGCCGCCGGGGGCCGCCGGCCCCTTGAAGATCAGGGCGGCCACCGAACCCAACTGGCCGCCCCTTGAGTTTAAGGATGGCAGCGGCCGGATAGTCGGATTCAGCGTGGATTTCTTTCAGGCCGTCTGCCGGGAAGCGGACTGTGAAGTGGAAGTGATCGGCACGGTTTGGGACGATATCTTCACCGGCTTGAAAGAGGGCCGGTGGGACATGGTGGTCTCTTCGGTCACCATCACCCCCGAGCGCCGCCGGGAGATGAATTTCAGCATACCCTATTATATCGTCCGCCAAAGCCTTTTGACGCCCGCGTCTTCCTCCATCACCAGCCCGCGCCAGCTTGATAACGGCCAGCGGGTCGGCTTCATGGCCGACACCACCGCCGCCGAGGTGGCGGCCCGGACCGGCGCGGCGGCCGCCCCTTATCCCGATATTGCGGACGCGGTGGCCGCCCTGGCCCAAGGCGAGGTGGAGGCCGTAATCTGCGAAGACGTCGTGGCCCAGGCGTATATGACCAGACCCGAGTATGCCGGCAAAATGAAAATAGCCGCCATCGTTGAAACCCCGGGGGCCGAGGAACTATATGCCGCCGCCTTACGGCTGGACGACCTGGACCTGTTGACCAGAATCAACGACGGCATAAAGGCGGTCATGGCCAAGGGCCTGGACAGGGAAATCCACCAAAAATGGTTCGGCCCGGCCGTCCGTTGAAACGAGGCCGCCCGCGAAGCGGAGGTTCCCATGAAACTGTCAGCCAAAATAATACTGGGTTTCATTCTAACCAATATTATTTACGTCACCTTGTCCATAGTCATCTTCTCGGCGGTCCTCCCGGCCGGCCGGGAGGCTGAAATTCTCAGCCGGGAACGCCTGCCCATGCTGGAAGGGGCCAGCCTGATCCAGTATTCCATTGCCCGGGAATGCCAGATGATCCAGGCCTACCGCAACGACGTCAACCCGGAAATACTGGTCAAATCCCTGGTTTACAACGCCGACGTGGTGAAGAACATCCACCTGTTGAAGAAAGGCCTGGCCGAATTCAAGGTTGAAGGCCGGGATGCGTCCGGGGCTCTCCAGACCCTGGAAGCCAACTACAAGAATTTCCGAGCCCTGGCCGATACCCTGCCCGCCGTGATCCAGGCCGTCAACAACAGCCTGGAGGCGATACTCTTCAATTCCGAGGGCCTGAAGGCCACTCTCTCGGCCGTCCTGAGCGGGGACGGCCTGCCCGACCCCGAACAGCGCGACAGCCTGTATGAATTGACGGCCCTGGTTGACCGCCTCTCGAACCTGTCGATGCGGGCCCATTTCCGTTACCGGGAGGAGGAATTCAAAACCGCCGAAGACCTTTTAAAACGAGGCCAGGACATCCTGGCCGGCCTGGGCCGGTCCGCCGAGCTGGAGGAAACCGGGAAGAGCCTCTCCGAATCCTTGTCGGCCATGGCCGGCCAGTTCAAGGTCTTCAAGGCGGCTTTGGCCAAGGAGCGCCAGGACGCGGGCGAACGGGACAGGTTTTCGGAAGCGGTGGCCGTGAGCGCGGCGGCCTTACGGGAGGCCGACAATCAAAAAGCCAGGGAGGCCGCCGCCGCCAGCGGGACCGCCCTGCGGGGGGCCATGTGGATACTGGCCTTCGGTCTCCTGGCCTCGCTGGCTTTAAGCGCCGTTTCGGCCATAGTCCTGATCCGGGGCATAACCAGGCCGCTCAATGCCATGATCCTGCGCCTGACCCAAGGTTCCCAGATGGTGGAACAGGCTTCGGGGGCGCTTTCATCCTCGGCCCACGACCTTTTGGAAGGCGTCAAGGGCAACTCGGCCAGCCTGTCGGAAATAGCCTCGGCCGTGGAGGAACTCAATTCCATGACCCAGCGCAACGCCCAGGATTCGGCCCAGGCCAGCGATCTTATGGCCCAGGTCAAAAATTCCTTCGCGCTGGCCGAACAGTCCATGACCCGTCTGACCAAGGCCATGACCGACATTTCGGCCTCCGGCCAGGAGATCGCCAAGATCATCAAGCTCATAGATGAAGTCGCCTTTCAGACCAACCTTCTGGCTTTGAACGCGGCGGTGGAGGCGGCCCGGGCGGGCGAGGCCGGAGCCGGTTTCGCCGTGGTGGCCGACGAGGTCCGCAATCTGGCCATCCGTTCGGCCGAGGCCGCCAAGGGTACGTCCGAACTGTTGGCCGCGACCATAAACGGCATAAACGCCGGGGTGGAAATGGTCGGCCAGGCCGCCGGGACCTTCTCCTCGGTCGAGGGCCAGGTCGGCGCCGTCTCCAGCCTTTTCAGCGAAGTGGCCGAGGCCTCCCGGGAACAGTCCGGCGACATCTCCCGCATCCGGGATTCCGTGGCCAGCATGGATAGGATAAGCCGGGAAGGCACGGCCCAAGCCGACAAGTCGGCCCGGTCGGCCCAGGAACTGGCGGCCCAGGCCGTCAACCTTCACGGGGCGGTGGGGGATTTGACCGAACTTGTCCACGGCCGGGCCTCGGGGAGCCAAGCCGCCGCGGCGCCCTGGGGCGCGCCGAACCTGGCCCTGCCGCCCAGGGCTTGAATTGCGGCTATAACCGCCAGATTGGAGAAATATGGCTCCCGTAAGCCCGATCCACACCGTACATAGCGAATGCCAGGACTGCTATAAATGCCTGCGCCATTGCCCGGTGCAGGCCATCAAGGTTTTAAACGGCCAGGCCGACGTCATGCCCAGGCGTTGCCTGGCCTGCGGCCGCTGCGTTTCCGCCTGCCCCAGCGGGGCCAAGCGGGTCCGTTACGATCTTGACAAAGCGCGGGAATTGATAGCCGACGGCGGGAAAGTCATGGCTTCGCTGGCCCCTAGTTGGCGGGGAACCTTAAGCCGCAACCGCCCCCAGCTCATCGCCGCTTTGAAGGCCTTGGGCTTCGCCGGAGTCAGCGAAACGGCCTTGGGCGCCCAGGAGCTTTCCATCAGAACGGCCGCCCTTTTGAACCATAGCGGGCCGGGGCTCCACATTTCCAGCGCCTGTCCGGTCATAGTCGATTACGTGCTGGCCTACCGGCCCGACTTCGCCGCCAATATCATTCCCTTCGCCTCCCCGGCCCTGACCCACGCCCGTCTTTTAAAAAACGAATACGGCGAAGACACTTCCGTCGTTTTCATCGGCCCCTGCTTCGGCAAGAAAAACGAGGCCGACCGCCACCCGGACCTCATAGCGGCCGCCCTGACCTTCGGCGAACTTAAAGTCTGGCTGGAAGACGTCAAGGAAATAAGCGTCAAGGACCTCTCGCCCGATGACGAAGAGGCTCTCTTTCAGCCCGGGCGGGCCAATGAAGGGGCCTTGTATCCTTTGGATGGCGGCATGAATGAGAGCATTCGCCGGGTTGGGGTCAAGAACGAGGTTCAGCTGCTGAACCTGGATTCCCTTGATCTGTTCATCAAAGCCTTGGGCGAGCTGGACCCCGGCGCCATCGTCCGGCCCCTGTTCATCGAGGCCCTGGCTTGCGCGGGCGGCTGCGTGGCCGGCCCGGGCATCGCTTCCGAGCGTTCCGTTTTTTTGAAGATGTCGGCCGTATTGCGCCATGTGGTCAGCCGCATTGAAGTGCCGCAAAGCCCGAAAGTGACGGTGCCGGTCACGTATGAGCCCGCCGGCCTGACCGCGCCGGAGCACACCCTGGAAGAGATTGAGGCCGCGCTCCACAGCTTGGGCAAATATACGCCGGAAGACCAGATAAACTGTTCGGGCTGCGGCTATCCCAGCTGCCTTGACCTGGCCCGGGCCTTGTTGGACGGCAACGCCGAGCCGGCCATGTGCGTCTCCCACATGCGCCATCTGGCTACGCGCAAGGCCGCCGCCATGATCAAATCCATGCCCTCGGCCATGGTCATGGTCGATGGGAATCTCGATATCATCGAAGTCAACGAGGCCTTTCTCCGCATGTTCACCGGCGGGGCCGACAGCCCCTACCTGGGCCATCCCGAGCGGCTGGTGGGCGAGCCCGTGGAAAGCTGGCTGGAATTCCCGGAGTTGTTCCGGCGGGTCCTCAAAACGGGGGAGGATGTCTATCGCGAGCACCAGCCGTATAATAAAAGGCTCTATGATTTGCACATATTCAATGTTGAAAGGCATAAAATCATCGGGGCGGTGGTTACGGACGCCACCATCCTGGGCCGCGCCCGCGAGCGCACGGCCCATCGGGCGCGGGAGGTCATTTCCAAAAACATCACGATTGTCCAGGAAATCGCCTGCCTTTTGGGTGAACACATGGTGGAGACCGAAACTTTGCTGAGCGCCATTGCCGAGGATTATGGCGACGATGACGGAAAGGCCTGAGGCCGATGATTGAAGGCGACTTGGCCGGAGGGGTCTGACGTGTTCATCGACATCCACTGCGCCCAGGAAAAAAAATATAATCAGAACGCCTATGGCGACAGCTTTCGCTCGCGCATGAAACCGGAGGAGGGCCGGGTGATCGCCGTCCTTTCCGATGGTTTGGGCAGCGGCATCAAGGCCAATATCCTGTCCTTGATGACGGCCACCATGTTGCTCCGGTTCGTCGAGGAGGATTTCGAAATAACCAAGGCGGCTGAAATAGTGATGAACTCCCTGCCGGTCTGCAAGGTCCGCAAGATCAGCTACGCCACTTTTTCAGCCGTGGAATGCGATGACGACGGCAACGTCCACCTGGTGGAAGAGGGCAATCCCGATTTCATCTGGATGCGGGGGACGGAGGTCGTGCCGGTCCACCATCGCATCGTGCCTTCCAAAGCCTTTCCCGAGCGCCAGTTGAAAATCTACCGCTTCCAGGTCGAGGAGGGCGATCGCCTGGTCTTCTGTTCCGACGGGGTGACCCAGGCCGGCCTGGGCCGTCGCGGGCCCTATATGACGGGCCTCAAAAGGGAGGGGTTGATTGAGCTTCTTAAAACCAAGCTCAGGATGCATAAAAACATCTCCAGCACGGAACTGAGCATGTTCATCGTCCAAAGCGCCTTGGCCGTGTACGAGGACGGTCTGGCCAAAGACGACGTCTCGGCCGGCGTCATTTATTTCCGAACCCCGAGACGGGCGGTCATCTTTACCGGCGCTCCCTATGACCAGCGGCAGGATGCCCATTACGCAACCAATTTTGACAAATTCCCCGGCAAAAAAGCCGTCTGCGGCGGGACCACCGCCACCCTGCTCGGCCGTGAATTGGGCCGCAAGGTGACTATCAACGCCGCGGCCCCCGCGGGCGACCTGCCGCCCCAGCTGCTCATGCCCGGTGTTGATCTGGTGACCGAGGGCATCCTGACCCTGACCCGGGCGCTCACCTATCTTGAAAACAGGCAGCTCGGCCGGCGCGACCCCGCCGGAGCTTTGACGGATTTCATGCTGGCTTCCGACGTTATCCATTTCATGGTCGGGGTCAAGCTCAACCAGGCTCACTATGACCCCCGCCAGCCGGTGGACTTTGAAATCCGCCGCGAGGTCATTCGAAAAATAACCTCCGTGTTGAAGGACAAGTATTTGAAAAAAACCACCGTGCAGTATATTTAATTCAGGTGAAAGCCCTTGACTTCAGGCGGACGGTATAGTAAAATCACCAACTGCATTATTTCAGCGGAAAAGGCTTGGGTTTGAGCGAATGGCCGGATATCTGAACAGTTTCAGAT
>JAITUX010000108.1 GCA_031286085.1 Candidatus Adiutrix sp.
CAGCGCGGCCCGAGGTAAAAGGTGCCGAAGAGAATGCAGGCCACGGTCAGCAGCCATTTGACGGCCACCCAGGGGTGCTTGAAGAAACCCCAGAGGGTGAACAGGCTGATCAGAAGCCCGCTAAAAAGGCAGCCCAAGGCCCCGGGAATGATGACGAAGTCGTCCACGAACTGGCGGGCCAGGTCATAGCCCAAAAGTTCCCCGCCGCTCTGGCCCGGGCCCAGGGCGGCCAGCATGAGGTTCAGGCCCAGGGAACCGCCCAGCCAGACGCCGGCCAGGACCAGGTGGATGATTTTAAGGATACGCTGTCCACGGGCACCGAATTTTTTCATTTTTTACCTCCTCGTCCAAATCATACTTAGGCGTGATAGCGGCCGGCCGGTTTATAGGGCGGCCAAGCCACGGCGGATATGCTCGACATAGAGGTCGGCCCAGGCGGTGAGATCGCCCAGGCCTTCCAGGCGGATTTCAACCTGGTGGCCGGCGGCCGCAAAGCGGCTGGCCCAGGAGCCGGGCCCGGGGCCGGCCAGGTCTTGGCGGGCGTGCTCGCCGGCCACGGTCAAAAGGGGGGCCAGGAGGACCGGCCGGGGCTCGGCCAAGGCGGCCAGGATGTCCTCCGGCCCGCCCTCGACCAGCCCCACATAGGCGGGGGGATACTCCCGGCGGAGCTGTTTTTCCAGGCCGCCGTAAGCCCCCAGGGCCAGGCGCCGGCTGCCGTGGCCCATGAGCACCAGGGCCGCGCCGGCCCGGCGGGCCAGGGCGGTTAGGGGCTGAAGGGCCCGGGCCGCGGCTGCCAAAAAATCCGGGCCGCCGTCGCCCAAGGCCGGCGGGGCCAGGAGCAGCCCGGGGAAGGGGCGCTGGTCCGGGCGGATGGTTTCAAGGCCGGCCAGGGCTTCGACCACGTTGCGGAGGTCGGCGTATTCCTCGCCCTCGGCCACATGCAGGGACTGGACCAGGACGGGCCGGGGGGCCGTTTCCTGGATTTCGGCCAGGAGGGCCAGGGGGCTCCGGATCTCGTAGAGTTCCTCGGGCAGGCCGCGATTCGCCGCCCGAAAGTCGGCCTGGCCCGCCCGGCGGCGCCAAAGGTTCCGGAGGACGCGGGAGGTGAAGGCCAAGCGGATTTCAGCCCCGGGCCAGGCCGAGGCCACCCGGTCCCGGATGCTCCAGACAGCCTTAAGGGCGGCCGGGTCCGATGCGCCGAAGGCGGCCAGGACTATAACCGGGCCGGCCCCCGGCCGGCCGGTCAAGGGTTCAGCACGGCCTCGGCGAAGGCCCGGGGGTCGAAGGGCTGGAGGTCGTCGAGGGCTTCGCCCAGGCCTATGAAGGCGATGGGGATCTTGAGTTCATGGGCGATGGAGACGACGACCCCGCCCTTGGCCGTGCCGTCGAGCTTGGTTATGACGGCCGAATCCACCCCCACCGCCTCGTGGAAGGTCTGGGCCTGCCGGACGGCGTTCTGGCCCGTGTTGCCGTCCAGCACCAGGATGGTGTGGTGGGGCGCGCCGGGCAGGGCCTTGGCCGCCGTCCGTTTTATCTTTTTAAGTTCATCCATGAGATTGACCTTGGTGTGGAGGCGGCCGGCGGTGTCGATGAGGACCACGTCGGCCCCCCGCGCCCGGGCCGCGGTGAGGGCGTCGAAGACCACGGCCGAGGGGTCGGCCCCGGTGGGCTGGGCCACCAGGTCGGCCCCCAGGCGCTCGGCCCAGACGGTCAGCTGCTCCACGGCGGCGGCGCGGAAGGTATCGCCGGCGGCCAGGAGCACGGATAGGCCGCCGGCCTGGAAGCGGCGGGCCAGCTTGGCGATGGTGGTGGTCTTGCCCACCCCGTTGATGCCCGCCACCAGGAAGACCACGGGTTTCGCCTCCCAGGGCGGGTCCGGCGCCGGCCGGTCCAGCATTTCGATGAGGCGCGCCTTGAGGGCGGCTTTCAGGGCCGCCGGGTCCGCCAATTCTTTTTTGGCCGCCTGGAGGCGAATTTTCGACAAGAGGTCGCCGGTGGTCCGGACCCCGATATCGGCGGTGATGAGGATTTCCTCCAATTCATCCAGAAGCGCGTCGTCTATGGAGCGGGACCGGGACAGGAGGGCTTCCAGGCGCCCGGCCAGGCGGTCGCGGGTGGCCGCGAGCCTGTCCCGGAAACGGGCCAGGAAGCCCCCGCCCTCCCCGGCGGCCGGGTTTTCCGAAACCCCGGAAGACTCCGGCGGCGGGCCGCCCGGCTTGGCCTTGCGGAACCAATCAAGCATCGGCCATGACCTCGGCCTCGGCCAGGTTCACGCTCACCAGCCGGGAGACGCCGGGGGTCTCCATGGTCACGCCGTACAGAGTGCCGCAGATCTGCATGGTGCGCTTGTTGTGGGTCACCATGATTATCTGGGATTCGCGGCTCAGGCGCCGGAGCAGGCGGTTGAAGCGGTCGATGTTGGCCTCGTCCAGCGGCGCGTCGGTTTCGTCCAGGAGACAGAAAGGGCTGGGCTTGATGAGATAGAGGGCGAAAATCAGGGCCAGGGCGGTCAGGGCCTTTTCGCCGCCGGAGAGGAGGCTCATGACCAAAAGCTTTTTGCCCGGGGGATGGACATGGATCTCCACCCCGCTCTCCAGGGGGTCGCTTTCGTCGGTCAGGCTCAGCCAGCCCTGGCCGCCTTCAAAGAGGATGGGAAATATCTCCTGGAACTTCTCGTCAACCGCCTTGAAGGTTTCCCCGAAGAGCAGGCGGCAGGTGTGGTTCAGGCGGCCGATGCCGTTCCTGAGATCGGCCATGGCCTTGGAGAGTTCCTCGTACTGGCTCTGGTAGCGCTCGTATTCGGCCGAAAGTTCCGCCTCTCTTTCAATGGCCCCCAGGCTGACCTCGCCCAGGTTTTCCAGCTTGGCCTTGAGAGCGTCCCGCCGGGCGGGGGCCTCGTCCGGCAGGGGACGGGCGGCCCACTGGCGGCAATCCAGAATGTCCAGGGCCGCCGGGGCGGCCCCGGGCTCGGTTTCGGGCTCGGTTTCGGCCGGGGCGGCCGGTTCCGGGCCGGCCACGGTTTCCTGGCCGGCCCCGCTCTCCGGGTCGGCCAGGACGACCCGCCAATCCCGCCGGACATCCTCGTCCAGCCTATCCAGGCGGGCCTCAAGTTTCACCAGTTCCGTCTCCTGGCCGCTCAGGAGGGCCTGCCCTTCCTCGCGGCGGCGGCGCAGGTCCCGGGCCGCGTTCTCCCGGGCCTGGTATTTTTCCCGGGCCTCGGCCAGGCGAAGCCGAGCCTCGCTCAAGGCGGCCTCGCTCCGGCCCAGTTTTTCCGGCCAGGCGGCCGTCTCCTCCGCCAAGCGCTCCACCTTGGCCGAAAGCCCGGCCAACTCCCCGGCCAGGGTTTCGGCTTCCCCGGCCCGGGCCGAAAGGCCGGCCAGGGTTTCCCCAAGGCCTCGGGCCGCCAAGGCCAGGTCATGCTCGGCCCTATCCATCCGGTCGGCCTGGGCCGCAGCCCGGGCCGCGGCCTCCTCGCTGGCCTGGCGGCTTTCTTCCAGGGTTCCGGCCGCCTCGCGCTGATTCAGCCTCAAAGCCTCGGCCCGCGCCCTGGCCGCCTCGGCCCGGGTCTCAGTTTCGGCCAGGGCGGCCCGGCCCAAGGCCAGGGAACTGGTCAGCTCTTCCGCCGCCATATCCGTGGCCGCCAATTCCCCGGCCAAATCCAGGACGCGCTTTTCCGCCTGCGTAAGTTCCTGCCCGGCCAGGGCCAGGTTGCGCTCGGCTTCGGCCAGAGCGGCCGAGGCCCGGTTCCGGCCTTCGGCCGCGGAGGACGCGGCGGCCACGGCGGCCCGCCAGACTTCGGCCGCGGCGGCCTCGGCGGCCTTGAGCCCGGCCGCTTCGGCCGAAGCCTGGCTCACCTGCCCGGCCAGGGCTTCCACTTCCTTTAAGCGGGCCAGAAGGCCGGCCTCGTCCCCGGCGGCCCGGGCCGGACGGCCGCCGGCCAGGAAGGCCAGGCCGGCGTAGCGGCCGTCGCGGGTCAGGCAGACCCCGGGCGCGGCGGCCGACAGGTTTTCGGCCAGTTGAAAATCGCCCAAAAGGGCCCGGGTCAGATCCGGGGCCAGTTCATCCCGGCAGATGAAGCCGCAGCGGCCCAGGTCCCGGGCCTCGGCGAAGTCCAGGGCCGCCGCCGCCGCCGCCCGGTCCCGGGCCACCAGCCAAGCCAGGCGCTCGCCCAGGCCCGCTTCGGCCGCGGCCTCGAACCCGTCGGGGATTTCCATGAATTCGGCCAGGGGGCCCAAGAGGCCGGCTTCCTTGAGTTCCGGGGCGGCCATGAGGGCCTTGACCCCGTCAGGATACCAGCCGAAGCTTTCCCGTAAGCCTTTTAAAGTCTCCAGCCGGGCCCTCCCGGCGGCCAGGGCCGCCTCGCCGGCCGAGGCCCGGCCGCGGGCCGCGGCCAGGTCTTCCTCCGCCCGCTGGCGGTCGGCCTCGCCCCTGACGCTCACCTCGGCGGCGGCGTCCAAGGCCTGGGCCGCCTCGGCCCGGGCCTGGGCCAGGGCGGATTTCTTTTCCTCAAAATCCCGCACCGCCGCCCCGGCCCGCCCGGCCTCGGCGGCCAGGGCGGCCCGGCGTTCCCGGTGGTGGGCCAGGAGACTCTCGGAACCGGCCAGTTTCTGAGCCTGGGCCGCGGCCGCCTTTTCCTCGGCCGCCCGCTCCCCCTCGGCCCGCTCCAGGTCCCGGCTTAAAATTTCAAAAGCCTCCCGGCCGGCCAGCCACCTGGCCCGCGAGTCGTCCGCCTCGCTCCGGGCCGAAAGGCTCTCGGACCTTAGGCCGGCCGCCTCCTCGGCCAGCCGGGCCTGGTCGGCCTCCCGGCGTCCGAGTTCCGACTTGAGCCGTTCGGCTTCCGCCAGGGCCTGGACCCGCCGTTTTTCAGCCTGGTCCAGGCTGGCGGCGGCGTATTCGGCCTCCTTCAGGGCCAAGTCGCGGGCGGCGACCTGGGAGTGCCAGGCGGCGGAGAGTTCCTCGACCTCCCTTTCCTGGCGGCCCAGGTTCAGCCGGATGTTTTCCATCTCCACTTCCGCCAGTTCCAGGTCGGTCAAAAGGGCCGACAGGCGGCGGCGGCCCTCGTCGCGGCCGGCCGCGACCTCCCGCCGCCGGTCCCGGGCCTCGGCCAGGGCCCGGGCCGAAAGCACCAAATCCAGTTCCCGCAGTTCATCCTTCAAAAGCTTGTAGCGGGCCGCCTTGGCCGCGGCCCGGGTGATCTGGTCGAGCTGCTTCTTGGTTTCGGCCTTGATGACCCGCACGTTCTCCAGGTTGTCGGCGGCCGAAAGGAGCTTGCGCTCGGCCTCTTTTTTCTGCTGCTTATAGCCGGTGATGCCCGCGGCCTCGTCAATGAGGCCGCGGCGCTCTTCCGGCCGGGCGTCCACCAGCCAGCCTACCCGGCCCTGCTCTATGATGCCGTAGGCCCGGGTGCCCACGCCCTGGTCGGTGAAGAAGCGGATGATGTCCTTGAGGCGGCAGGGTGTGCGGTTGATCAGGTATTCGCTGTCGCCGCTGCGGTAGAGGCGCCGGGCGACGGAGGTCTCGGCCGGCCCCAGGCCGGCTTCCGGGTCGGCCTCGCGGGTCATGGTCAGGGTGACTTCGGCCAGGGCCGAGGCGGGACGGTTCTGGGAGCCGTTGAAGAGCACGTCGTCCATGTTGCGGCCCCGGAGGGTCTTGGGGCTCTGCTCGCCCATGACCCAGCGGACGGCGTCGATGATGTTGCTCTTGCCGCAGCCGTTGGGGCCCACCACGGCGCTCAGGCCCGGGGCCAGGTTCACCTGGGTTCTTTCGGGAAAGGATTTGAACCCGACTATCTCCAGGCTTCGGATATACATTGAAACAACCGCGTTTTATTTCTTGCGCCGAGCCAGGGTCCGGGGGAAGAGATCGCCCTGGGTATGGGGCAGGAACTGGCTGGCCATGAAGTAGTCCATGTAGCCCGGGGTCTCGCTGAGTTCAAAATTGGTCAGGCCGGCCTTTATTTCCTTGGCTTTTTGCCACAGGCTCCCGGAGAGGGCGGCCAGGGTGGCCCCGGTGAGGGAGGAGTTGCCGATATAGGTGAACTTTTCCACCGGCAGTTCAGGCAAAAGGCCGACGGCCATGGCGTTGACCAGGTTCAGGGACTTGCCGAAGCCGCCGCCGATGATGACCCGTTCCAAATCGTTCATGGTCAGGCCCACGCCCTCCAGGAGGGCCTGGTAGCCGGAATACATGGCCCC
>JAITUX010000189.1 GCA_031286085.1 Candidatus Adiutrix sp.
GGGACATGGCCTTCCCGAAAAGGTTTTTTTTTTTTTTTTTGCCGGCTTAAAGGCCCGGCCAGGCTATTCTTTGCAAGATCAAGGCCAACCAGGGCCGAGCCCCGGACCCCTGCCGGCGGACCCGGTGGCGCGGCGGGGCGGTTCGTGTTAAAATGAAAAATCATCTGAATTTGGTCGGCCCGGGTTATGAAGCTCGTCAATGTGCGCGTCAAATACGGCGGTCAGATATTGACCTATGACTGCGGCGGCCTGGCCCCGGCCCTGGGCGACTGGGTGGTGGCCCGGGAGAACGACTTGGTTTACCTGGGCCAGGTGGTCACCGCCCCGCTCATCTGGCCGGCCTGCCCGCCCCCCCCGGCCGCGCGGAACGGAGAGGGCGGCAAAACCCGGCGCGGGGCGAAAAAAACGGAAAACCGGGGCCTGGTGCGCCTGGCCACGCCGGCCGATTTGGCCCGCCAGGCCGAAAACGAGGTCCGGGAACGGGAGGCTTTCGACTATTGCCAGTCCCGGGTGGCTATCCAGGGCCTGGAGATGCGCCTTTTGGCCGTGGAAGCGGTCTTCGACGGCTCCAAGACCATCTTTTATTACACCGCCGACGAGCGGGTGGATTTCCGCCTGCTGGTCAAGGAACTGGTCAGCCGTTTCCGCACCCGCATCGAGATGCGCCAGATAGGCGTGCGCCACAAGGCCCGGCTCTTGGGCGGCCTGGGCGGCTGCGGGCGAAGCCTGTGCTGTTGCGGATTTTTGTCCAATTTCGCCCCGGTTTCTGTTAAAATGGCCAAAGAACAAGGATTACCCTTAAGCCCGGCCAAGATCTCCGGGGTCTGCGGGCGGCTGTTGTGTTGCCTGGCCTTTGAGCACCAAGGGCCTCTCTCGGCCGGCCGGCCCGGGGAGGCCGAACTGGAATTGGGCCTGGAAGACGAGCCGGTGAAGGACCATGTTTCTGGACCTTAGCCTTGAGGGCCGCCGGGTCCTCTTGGTGGGCGCCGGCCGGGTGGGGCGGCGCAAGCTGGCCAGGTTGATCGCGGCCGGGGCCCGGCCCTTGGTGGTGGAACCCCGGCCCGGGGCCGAAGTGAGCGCCCTGGCCCTGTCCGGGGAGGTGGAACTTCACCCCCGCTTCACCGAGGCCCTTCTGGAAGGGGTCACCCTGGTTTTCGCGGCCTCGGCCGAGGCGGAGCTTAACCAGGCCGTGGCCCGGGCGGCCCGGGCCAGGGGGCTGTGGGTCAACGTGGCCGACGCGCCGGAAAGTTCGGATTTTTTTCTGCCGGCCGTTTTGACCCGGGGCGACTTTCAAGTGGCGGTGGGCACCAAGGGGGCCAGCCCGGCCCTGGCCGCCCTGGCGGCCGCCCGGCTGGCCGGGGAATTCGGCCCGGAATACGAGGCCCTGGCCCGGTGGCTGGGCCGCCTAAGGCCCCTGATCCTGAACTCGGGACTTCCGCCGGCCGAACGCCGGGACCGCTTCCGGCGGCTGGCCGGCTCGGATGAATTGCTGGCCCACCTGGCCCGCGGCCGCCTGGCGGAGGCCGCGGGCCTCTCGGCCAGGCTGGCGGCGCCGGTGGCGATTGAAGAACTGGAACTTTGCCGGGACGGCCCGAGAGAGCCTCCCGACAGTTCAAGAGAACGCTGATTACCGATCAATTAAGCGGGGAACAACCATGTGCGGCAACGCCCACTAAAGACAGGGGATTAAACGGGCCAGGCCGGCCCTTTAATCCCCTTAAGCCTTAGACGGATTGGGAAGAATGGATTTTTTCATCATCGGCGTCAGCCACCACCGGGCTCCGGTGTCGCTGCGGGAAAAACTGCCGCCCCCGGAAACCCTTGAAGCGGCCTTGGGGACCGGCGAGGACCGGAACGCCGGCTGGGCGGAAAGCCTGGTCCTGGCCACTTGCAACCGGCTGGAGGTGCTGGGCGTCTCCGGCCAGCCGGAAACCGCCGCCCGGGCCGCGGCGGAAATCCTGGCCCGGGCCGCCGGCCTCTCCCCGGAAGAACTTTCCCCCTCCCTCCACCAGTATTACGGCCTTTCGGCCGTCCGCCATATCTTCAGGGTATCGGCCAGCCTGGATTCCCAGGTTTTGGGCGAACCCCAGATCCTGGGGCAGGTCAAGGCGGCCTTCCGCGAGTCGGTGCGCCGGGGCCGGGCCGGCGCCCTTCTGCACAAGCTTATGCACCGGGCCTTCCGGACGGCCAAGCGGGTGCGGGGGGAAACCAGCCTGGCCGGGGGGGCCGTTTCCGTGGCCGGCGCGGCCGTGGCCCTGGCCCGGAACCTATGGGGCCGGGACCTGGCCCGGGCCCGGGTCGCGGTTCTGGGGGCCGGCCCCATGGCCGCCCTGGCCGCGGACAATTTGAGGAAGCGCGCCGCCGCCGACCTGACCATAGTTAGCCGCACCCTGGCCAAGGCCGAAATCCTGGCCGCCAAGTCCGGCGCGGCCGCCCGCCCCTGGACGGAGTTGACGGCCGTCCTGGCCCAGGCCGACCTGGTCATAGCCGCCACGGCGGCGCCCGACCCGGTGCTGACGGCGGAAAACCTGCGCCCCCTCCAGGCGGATAGGCCGGACCGCCCCCTTTACATAATCGACATCGGGGTGCCCCGGAACGCCGCCCACGACGTAAAGCGGCTCAAGAACGTGGTCTTGCGCAACATTGACGACTTGAACGAAACGGTCTGGGAAAGCCGCCTGAGCCGGGCCGAAGAGGCGGCCGCCGCCGAAGCCCTGGTTGAGGAGGAGGTGGACAAGTTCGGCCGCTGGCTGGCCCGGCAGGCCCACCAGCCCACCCTGGCCGCCCTGGCCCGCAAAGCCGAGACCATCCGCCGGCTGGAATTGAAGAAGACCCTGCGCCAGCACGATTTCAGCTCCGACCAGCGGGAGGCCCTGGAAGCCATGACCGCGGCCCTGGTGCGCCGCCTCCTCCACGACCCCCTGGTCTTCATAAAAAACTCGTCCCCGCCCGGGGGCGGCTGCCAGGAAACCCAGTGGGGCTGCGCCCAGCGGGGCTGCGTCCTTTCCATACGCCGGGCCTTCAACATATAGCGAACATAAAAAAACCGGAAAATACATATTGACGAACGGTCTTTTCTGCTATAAACTGATTAGGCAAATAGATTACGTCAGCCTGGTTTGCCGGCCATTCGGCCGCTTAAGGCCAAGCGCCGGAAACCAGGGTTGTTCGGTTCAAACCATCTCCGCGGAAAAACCTGGCCGGGAACCGGCGGCTTGCTCGGCCGTCATCAGGAGGCAGGGAAGTTGATCGAAGGGATGGAAAAACATTTCAGGCTGGACGAGTTTGACAAAGAGTTCGCCGCCGGGGGCGACAATTTGGCCGCGCCCCTGCCCGCTGAAAAAAGCAAGGAACACTCCGCCAGCCCTTTAAGCCTCACCCGCCGCCACCTCAAGAATTTCATCAGCCAATACCTTAAGATAATCTGGGAGAACCCGAACTTCGACCTCTCCGTGGTCTGCCACAGCGCCTGGCCCCGGGGTTCCCGGTGGACCCTGGCCAGCCTGAAATACCCGCTGGACATTTTCGACTTCCTCAACGAGGATTCGGGCAACCCGGATTTCAGCGGCAGCTTTTATTCCCGCCACAGCGAAAGCATCATGGATTTCCTGCGCCTCAAGGAAATCTGCGAGGATTTCGACCCCGAATACCAGGTGGTGGGCCTTTCGCCCCTGGACTGGGGCGACGCGGTGATTTTCCCCATCCTGGCCTTCAAGCGGACCGATCTGGCCGAACTGAGGGTCCTGAACGTCGAGGCGGATCTCGACCTCCTGGAAATAAACTCTTTTTTCCAAGCCCTCATCAAGGCCCTGGACCATCACCTGGCCAGCCAGACCTTCGACCTGAGCATGCCCCTGACCCTGGATACCGGACGCATCGACTTCCTCCAGGCCCAGGCCGCGGAAAACTTCCTGGAACGGGCGGCCGGCACGCCCGAGGTCCTGGACGCGGAAACCCTGTTCAACAACATCAACCTGGTCTCCTCCATGAAATATGAGCGCCGGGACAACAATTCCTACATCCTCCTGGTCCCCCGGCACTTCCCCGACCTTAAATTCAACTGCCAGTTCCAGGAGCCCATAAAAATCAACGCCTACCGGAAGTTCCGCAAACTCCTGGAAACCACCAGCCACGACAATCTCCTCATCACCGACGGCTCCCTCATCCTGGGCCTCGGCACGGTGAGCGACAACTATGACCGCACGCAGGACAAGGCTTTCCAGATAAGCATCCTGGGCCATCTGACCTGGACCCTTTCCTGCAACGGGGACAACCTCCTGACCTACGACCACGGCAAGATATCGGAACGCCACAAGGTGCTGGACCGCTTCAAATTCCTGTCCATCTTCAAAAGGATCATGGTCATGGATGATGAAAAGGTCTGGTCCATACTGCGGATGGTGGAAAAGCTGACCGACGCGAAGCAGGGCACCACCCTCATCTTTTCCGACCACGCCGCCCAGGAGGCCGCCCGCCTCCGGTGCGAAGGCTTCGCCGTAACCCCCTTCGAGGTCACGGAGGAGAA
>JAITUX010000207.1 GCA_031286085.1 Candidatus Adiutrix sp.
CTAATCCATCTCTAAAAAAGCCTTATAGGCCCGCACGGTCATCCACAGGTCGGCCTTGGAGGAAATCTCGAAAGGCGAGTGCATGGAGAGGACCGGCGGGCCGCAGTCGATGATGTTCAAGCCGTAGGCGGCCAGGTGAAGGGCCACGGTGCCGCCGCCGCCCTCCTCCTGCTTGCCCAAAAGGGCGCTCTGCCACAGGACGCCGCCCTGGTCGAAGGCGGCCCGCACCTTGGCCACGTATTCGGCCGAGGCCTCCGAAGCCCCGTATTTCCCGGCGCCGCCGGTATAGCGCACCAGGCAGGGGCCCCGGCCCAGGCGGGCGCTGTTGTATTCCTCGTGGACCTCTTTGTAATCCGGGTCCATGGCCGCTTCCACGTCGGCCGAAAGGCCCTGGCTGTGCCGGAGGGCGGCCCGCACCTTGGCCCAGCGGGGCTCCAGGCCCGAGGCCTCGAAGGCCCGGGCGGCCAAATCCTCTATGAAGCGGCTGCCGGCCCCGGTGGCCCCGTAGCTGCCTATTTCCTCGCGGTCATAGATGACGGCCAGGGTGGGCCGCCGGGGCCGGGGCGAGGCCAGCACGGCGGAGAGGGCGGCGAAGACCGAAAGGCGGTCGTCCTGGCCGTAGCCGCCTATGAGGGCGCCGTCCAGGCCCACCTCCCGGGCCGGGCCGGCCGGCACCAGCTCCAGTTCCGAGGATATCAAATCCTCTTCCGTCAGGCCCCAGCGGTCATGGAGGATTTTCAGGACGGCCAGTTTCAGGCGGTCCTTGTCCTCGGGCTCCCCCAGGGGCAGGGCGGCGGCCACCAGGTTCATCTTTTCCGCGACTATGGCTTCGCCCATCTTCTTTTCCCGCTGGACCTTGCGGTCCAGGTGGGGCAAAAGGTCCGGCACGGTCAGGACCGGGTCCCGGGGGTCTTCCCCGAAGACTATGTCCACGGTCCGGCCGTCCTTCAGGGCGCAGAAGCCCCACAGGGCCAGGGGCCTGGCCAGCCACTGGTGTTTCTTCAGGCCGCCGTAGAGGTTGGTGCGCAATAGGCCCAGGCCGGGGCCGCTCTCCTCATAGACGCACTTGGGTTTCAAATCCAGCCTGGGGCTGTCGCCGTGGGCCACGATGAGGTTGAAGCCGGTTTCCGGCCCGGCCTGGCCGGGCCGCCACAGGCCCAGGAGCTTCTGGTGGTGGACCAGAAAGCCGCCGGCTTTGGCCCGGGTCTCCCGGTCCAAATCCGCGAAGCCGCCGGCCGTAAGCCTTTGCCTCACGCTACGCACCACGGCCCTTTCCGTTTTCGAGCGGGTGAGGAAGTCTAGGCAGTCCCGGGCCAGGGTCTCGGCCGCCCGGCGGTCGGCCGGGCTCATGGCGTCGCCGACAAAACGGGGCTTCAAGGCCAGTTTTTCAGCCTGGTCCCGGACGCCCGGGGATTTTTTATTTTTCGCCATTGTTATTTTCCTGGGGCCGCCGGCCCCAGACCCCCAAGCCGGCGGGCCTTGAGGCGGCGCGGGGCCTTGCTGGCCGAGGCCGGAAGTTTGGGCACACTCGTTCAACGCTTTAAAAACGCGTCAGCTTAACTTTCAATTATAAAATCTTTCGCCTTTTTAGGCAAGGCCGGGGAGGCCGGCTTTCATGGCCTTTATAACGGCTGATTAATGAGCGTTTTTGTTCCCCGGCCAGGGGGCAAAAAGACCATTAACCAGTCCTTACCTTGGCTTCCTCCCAGAGCCCCTCCAGCCTCTCCGGCCCCACGTCCTCGGGCCTAAGGTTTTCCCGGGCCAGGGCCTCTTCCAGGTAATCGAAGCGGCGGACAAAGCGGTCGTTGGCCTCGCTCAAGGCGTCCTCGGCGGAAAAGCCCAGGTGGCGGGCCAGGTTGGCCAGGGCCAGGAGCACGTCGCCCATTTCCGCCTTAAGCCGGCCCAGGCGTTCCGGCGCGGCCGCGCGCCTGTCGTAGCCGGGCAGTAGTTCATCCAGTTCGGCCAGTTCCTCGTCCACCTTGAGGCGGACCTGGGCGGGGCCCGGCCAGTCGAAACCGGCCCGGGCCGCCCTATCGTTCAAGCGATGGGCCCGCTGGAGGGCCGGCAGGGCCTCGGGCACGGAAGCCATTAGGCGCTCATGCTTCTTGTCGCGGCGCTTGATGGCCTGCCACTGGTCCAGGACGGCCTGGGCGTCGGCCAATTGGGCCCCCTGGCCGAAGACGTGGGGGTGGCGGGCCACCATCTTGGCCCGGTTCTGGTCGATTATCTCGGCCAGGCCCCAGCCCCAGCGGGCCTGGGTCAGGCGGCCGATGAAGGCGGCCTGGAAGAGAAAGTCCCCCGCCTCTTCCCGTATCTCGTCCGGGTTTTCCGCCCGCAGGGCCGCCAGGAGTTCGTAGGTTTCTTCCAAAACATTGCCGGTTATGGAGCGGAGGGTCTGCTTGATGTCCCAGGGGCAGCCTTTCTCCGGGTCCAGGAGGCGGGCGATGACCTGGTCCAGCTCGTCCAGGGCCGCCCCGGGGGAGCGGCCCGTCATTCGGCGGCCGCCGGCTGGGGCCAGGAGGGGGGCGGTTCGCTCGGCCCGGCCGCCGGCCTCTGGCCGGGCGGCAGGGGGGCCTGGGAGAAGAGGGAGGGGTGGTCGCTTATGAAGCGCTTGATATCCTCGGGGTTCAGGGCTTCGCCCCCGCTGAGGCTCAGGAGCTTGCTCCGCCAGGCCGGCAGGATGGACTCGGGGCTGTTTCTGATGATGTCCTGGATGTTCTTCCAGTCCACCGCCTCCAGGGAGGCCGCCGCCGGCGCGGGCCGGCCTTTGCCGGGCCGGGGGTCGGCCGCGGCCTTGGCGTGGAGGGTGCGCTGGAGCCCCTCGGGCATCCAGGCCATGGCCTGGATGGTCACCGGCCGGAGATAGGGCCAGATCCTGGAGGTGGTGAAGAAGGGCTCGCCCGGCCTCATGAAGACCTGGGCGCCGGACATGAGTATGCCGCAGACCAAAATGCCCTTGACCACGCCGACCACGGCCCCCAGGAGCCCGCTGGCCAGGGGGGTGATGGTCAGCTTGACTATCTTGTCCACGAAGATGGAGATTATGCTGGTGAAGAAATAGACGAAGGTGAAGATGATGAGGAAGCTGCTGATGCCGCGTTGCCCGGGCATGTCGAAGATGGGCTTTAAGTGCATCTCGGCCAGGTGCCAGTTCACCCCGGCCACCCAGAAGGCCACGAAGAGGCCCAGAACGGCCACCACTTCCTTGACCACGCCCCGAAACAGGCCCCTCAGGATGAAATAGCCCAGGATGACCAGGAGAGCGATATCCAGACCGCCTTCAATCATAACGCGACCGCCGGGTAAGATGAAGATGGGAGAGACTCCCTCAAATCCTTATCATACCATATAACGCGGTTCCGCCGCAAGCCGGCCCGGCCCCGGGCTGGCAAAACCGGGGAATTGTGTTATACTGCGCCTGCCTCTGGGGCCGGAGGGCCTGGGAAACTCGCTGCTGGAGGGGACCGGTGGATAAAAAGGGGTGGGCCGACGAGGCCGCCCGCGATTTGGACGAGGCCAGTTGGCGTATTTTTGACCGGCTGACCTCGGTGGACCTCTCCGAGGAGGAAATACGGCGGGTGACCAGGCCCGACCGGGCGGCGCCCGAGGCCGAGCGCTTCCTGGCCGTCCACTGGCATCCGGAGCGGGCGCCCCTGGAACTTATCGGGCAACGCCTTAAGGCGGCCTTCCCCAAGGCCCGGGACAGCCTCATAATTCCCACGCCCCACAACCAGGTGGCCGTTTACGGGCCTTACGCCGGGGTCGAGGCCGACGCCTACGACCCTGGCTACGGGCTTAAAATCCACCTGCTCTTCCACTTTTCGGCCGGCCGCCTCCCCCGGGCCGGCGTCTTCCTGGATATGCTGGAGCGCACTTACCGCTACCGGGCCCGCCAGCTCCTGGAAATCCTGGATTGCCTGGCCGGCCCGGCCCTCCTGGACGTCCCCGGGCTGCCTTCCGGCGACCTGGGCCTGGAGGCCAGGAAGCTGGCCCGCTTCTGCGCCTTAAGGCTCCGGGAACTGGTGGACCGCTCCGGCCTCATCGGCACCCCCCGGGACGAGCTGCTCAAGAACCGGCTCCTGCCCGACTTCATGGACGCCCTGGCCGGTGAGGATCCCCGCCTGCCCCCGGCCCTGGGCGTCGTCAAGGCGGCCAAGAAAAAGGTCAAGGCCGCCTTCCAGCCGGCCAACTTTTACTCCCCCCGGGAAATAATCGAGGAGGCCCGGGCCCTGGGGGCCGGGGTGGTCATTCCCCATCCGCCCTTTTTCTGGCCCGTCCTCCTGGACGACCTGGACGTGGACGGCTGGGAAATCTGGAACTCCTCCTCCCCCCGCCATGTTGAATTCCTGGCCCGGGCCCTGGCCCGGGCCAACCAGGCCCGCGGGGGCCGCCGCCGCCTCCTGGCCTTCATGGGCGACGACACCCACTTCTCCTCCAAATACCGCCCGCCCCCGGGCGGGGGACCGGACGGGCGGGAACTTGGCTTTCAAGACCCCTGGGCCGATCCGGCCATAGACAAAATCCTGGCCGAAACCGGCCAGTCCCTGGCCGGCACCCTGGCCGAATACCGCGCCCGCCTGGGGCCGTAGGCCAGGTTAAACGGCCGAAGCCGCTTCCTTATGTTTGGAATTACCCCCGCCCAAAGACCGTCACATCCTCATTTGTGAGACGTTCAACAAGAAGCAACACCAGATATCGAAAATGGCGGAATTGGCCGGACCAGGTTTTTGTTAGAACCTAAACCACCCTTGGGCGTCCTCCCCAACCCGGTCCGTAGCACATTGCTTCCGAGTCGAACTTCTCTGAAGATACCGGCGGGAAAACTCCGCCGATTTTTCTTATGAGTCTTTCACATTCAGGGTCTTCAGCAACAAGTTTTAAAACAGCGGCCTCCATCTGGTTTGCTATGGCCGGATCGAACTCCGGCAAGTCAGAGTTGTAAGGCATATAATCAATGGTGTCGCAACCAAATTCCTTTCTGACTTGTCGAAAATACTGTTCAACAATGCCCATTAATTTCCCTCTATCTTCGCTTGTTCTCCGGCTCCACTCGCCAGGGAAAACTATGGAAGCACCAAATCTTCCACACTCGTAGTCCACCATCCTCCGTCCACTTTCTGTAGGCGGTCTCCCCTCAATTGTTGGAGTTTGGCTCTGGGAGTAACCGGCTCCCTGGCTGCAACACTCGGCTTTTGGCGGGGTTTGATTTGAAGCCGTAGTCTGGTCTTTTTT
>JAITUX010000219.1 GCA_031286085.1 Candidatus Adiutrix sp.
AAATCCCCGCCTGGCTGAACGAGGAAACCCTGGCCCGGACGCCGGACGACCCCGGGGCGCGCCTCTTGGAATTAAGGCCGGACGGGGCCGTCCATTACGGTTGGGCGGATCTTTTGCCGGGCGCCCGCCGCCAACTGGTCCGCGCCCTCGTGAAAGAGGCCCTGGCCGAACTTCGGGACCAGGCCGAAGATTTTCACCAGCTTACCCGGTCGCCGGCTGGCGAAGTCGCTTTGCCCGAAGGCTGGGCGGAGATTTTTCTCCACCAGGCCGCGGCGGAAGCGGTCTTCAGCCGCCTTCTGAGCCCGGGGCCCGGACAGCTTGACGCCGAGGCCCTGGCCGAGTTCGTCGGGCAGGGCTGGCTTAGGGGTCCGGCCCAGTTCCAGGCCGCCCTCAGGGAGTCGGGGGAGGTCTTCCTGGCCGAGGCCGGGCGCGGCCTGGCCGAGGGCCGGCCGCCCCGACCGATTTTGACCGGGCTGGTTAAATTTTTGAAAATCGCCGCGGGAGGCCTGGGGCTGGACCTCTGGTCCGCCCAGAACCGGTGGTGGGATTTGGCCCGGGACGCAAAGTTCATGGGCCGCCTGGACCCGGAGGAAAGGGAACTCATGCGCGAACTCGGCTTGGCCTTGGGCTTCTCCAAGCTGACGCCTGGCCAGGGCTGAGCCCTGGACTAAAGGCCGGCGGACTATGTGCCGGCGCGGCGACCAGCGGCCGTGGCCGAAAGAAGATAAGGTTCTAAGTTAAAAGCGCCGCCGGCGCAAAAAAGCGGCGGGCCGGATGGCCCGCCGCTTTTTTTCAGATGCGCCAAGTTTATTTCTTGGGGTTCCAGGTCGGGACAGGCTCGGAGCTGACCTCGTCGAGCCGGCCGTTAAGGTAGTAGCACGTCTCCTTGTAGATCATGCCGCTTAGGAGCAGCACCGCTATGATGTTGGGCACGCACATGAGGGCGTTCAAGGTGTCGGCGATATCCCAAACCAGGCCCAGGGGGACGGTGGCGCCCAGGAAGGTGACCACGACGTAGAGCACCCGGTAGGGGTAGTTGATTTTCGAGCCGAAGAGGTACTCCGCGCAGCGCTCGCCGTAGTAGGACCAGCCGAGGATGGTGGAGAAGGCGAAGGTGATGAGGCCGAAGGTGAGCACTATGTTGCCCACGAAGGGAATCTGGCCGAAGGAGGTGTGGGTCAGGAGGCCGCCGTTCATGCCCACGGTCTCAGCCTGGATTTCGGGATTGGCCAGGATGGAGCTGACAACGACCAGGCCGGTCATGAGGCAGATGACCACGGTGTCCCAGAAGGTTCCGGTGCTGGAAACCAGGGCCTGGCGCACGGGGTTGCGGGTTTTCGCGGCGGCGGCCACGATGGGCGCGGAACCCATGCCCGCTTCGTTGGAGAAAAGCCCGCGGGCTATGCCGAAGCGGGCCGCGGTGAGAACGGCCGCCCCGACGAAACCGCCGCCGGCGGCGCGGGGGGATAAGGCGGAATTGATGATTTCCCGGATGGCGGGGATGATGAAGTCGGCGTTCAGGACCAGGAGGGCCAGGCAGCCGAGAACATAGAGCACGGACATGAAGGGCACCAGGGCGATGCAGACGTTGCTGATCCACCGGAGCCCGCCCAGGAGCACCAGGGCCACGACGATGGCCATAACGGCGCCGGAGCCGTATTGGGGAATGGAGAAGGTTTCATTGACCATGTGGGCCACGGCGTTGGACTGGACCCCGGTGCCGATGCCGAAGGCCGCGAAGGCGGCGAACAGGGCGAAGAGCACGCCGAGCCACTTCATGTTAAGGCCGCGCTCCAGGGCGAACATGGCCCCGCCCAGCATGGTCCCGTTTTCCGTCTTGACCCGGTATTTAACGGCGATGAGGGATTCGGCGTATTTGGTGGCTATGCCTAAAACGCCGGTGAGCCACATCCAGAGGACCGCGCCCGGCCCGCCCAGGGCGATGGCGGTGCCCACGCCGATGATGTTGCCGGTGCCGATGGTGGAGGCCAGGGCCGTGGTCAGGGCGCCGAACTGCGATACGTCGCCCTCGGAGTTATGGTCGCGGGTGACGGAAAGCTTGATGCCCAGGAAAATCTTCCTCTGAATGAAGCCGGTCCTGAAGGTCAGGAAAAGGTGGCTGCCGAAAAGCAGAACCAGAAGCCAGGGGCCCCAGACGAAACTGTTGATGGCGCTGACAACGCTTTCAAAAGTCAGGCTCTTGGCTGGGGCGCCTTCGGCGCCCGGGGCGGCGCCATCGGCGGGGATGTAGCCATCGGGGTTGTAGCCTTCGGCGGCCGCGCCGGTTTCAGCGCCGCCCGCCGCGTCTTGGGCCAAGGCCGGGGCGGCCAGCGGGGTGAACAGCCAGATGGTCGCCAGAACAAGTCCAAACAGTTTCTTCATAAAGCGGTCTCCTTTTTCATGCGAGGTTCAAGATAAGGCCGGGCCGTCAAAATTTAAGAGTCAGGCTTCAGTCTTTAGTTCCTTAAATCAAAATACCACATATTGCGGTTTATGGCAACATGGCCCGCCCGTCCTCTTCATAATTTTTGGCGGATTTGGCCCCGGATGGCCGATGATTTGGCAACTGTGGATAATCATTTTATTTTGTTCGCCCCCCCAACATCCCCTGGGCCAAGTTCCGGGAGCCTGGCGGGATTATATAAGGACCGGCCCGTTCTCTTGCATTGTCCGGCGAATGTTGCTACAGTACTTGGAAGGTCATGGAATTTAAAGGGGAGGCGATAATGAAATCTGGACGTTGGCTGGTCCCCGCCATCCTGCCGCTCTTATGGGCCGCCGCCCCGGCCCTGGCCGAGACGGGCGAACAGGCGGCCTATCACCTGGACGGGGCCGGACTGACCGAATTCTGGGTCATGCCCTTTGTCGGGATTCTTTTGTCCATCGCCATCGGGCCGCTCATAGACCGCCATTTCTGGGACCGCCACTTCGGCAAGGTGGCCCTCGTTTGGGCCGCCCTGTTCATCATCCCCTGCTGGCGGATCCACGG
>JAITUX010000225.1 GCA_031286085.1 Candidatus Adiutrix sp.
CATCCCTATCCGCCCGGTCCAGAAATTCCAGCCTGGTCTCGACCGCGGCCGCCGGGTCAATGTCGTAGCGGGGACTCAAATCCGGCCGGGGAAACTGGAGATCAGCCGCGTGGATGAGATCGCCCCAGAAAAGTATCCTTTCCGGCCCGGCGGCCAGCAAATAGGCCGTGTGGCCGGGCGTATGACCTTGGGCGGCCACCGCGGTCAGCCCCGGGGCGACTTCCGCGCCAAACTCAAAGGGCTCGACCGCCTTTCCGTAAGCGGACAGGATTCGGCCGGCCGACTCGAAATTGGCCCGAAGATCTGGAAACTTGGCCAGGCTGGCCTCGTTCAGCCAAAAATCAGCCTCCACCCTGGCCAGGCGGATCTTAGCCTTGGGAAAAACCGGGCGGCCCCCGGCCATCAGCCCCCCTATGTGGTCGCCGTGCAGATGGGTCAGGAGGACCAGGGAAATATCCTCCGGCGCCAGGCCTGTACCGGCCAAAGCCTCTTCCAGGGCTCCGCCCCCCAGGCCGGTGTCTATAAGGATGGACGACCCCGGGCTCTTAAGCAAAAAGGCCAGGATGGACGACGGGGCCAGACCGGAGGGGACATAGCGTTTGAAAGCTTCCTCCTGGCCCGGGAATACATCCCCCAGATTACAGTCTCTCCGGGAATCGACCAGGACCCAGAGAGTGAGTTGAGGCGACAGTTGAAACTTTTGATGCTCCTGGGCCAGCGTTGGAACGGCCGCCGACATTGAAAACAGCATCAGAAACCATAGCCCCCAACGAAGCATACCGCTCCTTTCCATTTTTCAAAGCCGGCCCGCCTCGGTCGAGGCCTCAGGCCCGGATGTTGATCACCATTCCCAAAAGGGAATCCGCCGTGGGCACGACCTTGGCATTGGCCTGGTAAACCCGGGAGGTGATAATCAGGTTGACCATTTCCGCGGCGATATCGGTGGTGGAACCTTCAACGAAACCGGCCGGCAGGGCCGGATTTGAACCCGCCAAGGGCGGCAGGCCCGGGCCATAGGGCACCAAAGGCCCGGAGACCGCCAGTTTTTCAGGCCCGCGGGCCGAGACGCCCGACAGGTTGGGCCGATCGGCATACGTCACCCGCCCGGCCTTGAAACTGTTGGTCAGCACGTTGGCCAGGTTGTGAGCCGTGCTTTGCAGGCCCGTGCCGAAAGCGCTCAAGGCGGTCAGTGACGGGTATAAGGCGGAACCGAGGGACATGGCCGTTCGCTCTCACCAGCTTATTGAATCTTTAAGGCCGCCCCGCCGGGATAATCCGGCCGGGAAACGGTCATTGGCCGCCCTTGACCGCCTTGGCCGGGGGAGCCGTTTCGCCGCCCGGACCGGAGAGGTCATAGGCCACGATGAGAGACCGGCCTTCAGACAACATTCCGCTCTTGGACTGGGTGACCACGGCCGCCACCAGGCTCAAGGTTCCGTTGTTCCGGAAATCGGCCAATTGGATGTCCGCGACCGCGCCGGGCAGGGTTCTGGTCCGGAAGAAGGGGGTCAGGGAAAGGTTCTGATATTTGAAAGCCTGAATGGCCCCGCTGGAAAAATCCCTCTGATTACTCATGAAGGGCACTCCACCCCGATCATTTTTGGCCGCGATCAGCTCATTCTGGCCGTCGCCGTCAATGTCGAAGATCAATAGCCGGGTCGGGAGGAATTCCCTCCGCCGGTCACTGGAGTCCCGGTTGTTCTGGGGGGCCAGGTAAGTCATGGTGCCGCCGTATTCCTCACGGCTTTCCCAGGCCCGGTTTTGGCTTTCATAGAGAAAAATATGCTCGCTGGGAAACCTTATGGCGGCGGTCATCGACCCGCCAGAGCCCAGACGTCCCTGGATGAAGTTGAAGAGGTCCACATGCTCCGGCAAGCCCACCGCACCCTCGCTGGCCAGGCTTGAGCCGTTGAAGGAAAGCCGCTGGACGCCGCCGCTGTAAACACGCGAGCCGTCGGTCGCGGCTCTCTGCCCGGCCAGGAAACGACTGTCGCCCGAACTAACCACCCGCAGAAACCAAGGCAGCTTCTGCGCCACGGGAGTGAGGGTCGAGTCATCAAATTTCAAAATGAAACCTATGGGGGCGCCTTTTTCATCTTGAGCGGAACATATTGTTTCCAGGCGGCCGTCACCGTCCAGGTCAAGCAGGTCAACCGAAGCTATGCGCTGGGTGGTCGGGACGGAATACCTGCCCAACGGGGTCAGGGAGGCGCCGTTAAAGCGGGTGGCCCAGACGTTTTTCTCGCTGGCGTAAACGACCTCGTTCTGGCCGTCCCGATCAATGTCGGCCACGGCCAGCCCCACCAGGTTTTCATTGATGTAAGTGCTGCGCCAGAAGCCGCCTTCCTTCATATGCGCCTCTTCCGAGACCACGAAGTTGGGGTTAAGGGGCGAACTGACCGCGGAGGCGTCCCGGCCGAGCATGTTGTAGGTCGGATGACGGGCGGGAGTGGCCTGCCCCCCTTCGGCCCACGCGGGAACCGATACGGCCAGGCTCAGCCACAGAGCCAGCGAAATTAGGCGGTTAACATTCATTATACCTGATACCTCGGCCGGTCCTTTCGGATATGATGACTGAATCAACAGGGCTATTCTACAATCTTAAGGGCTTATTTTCAATTTTTTTCAGGCTGGCCTGGCCGGCTCCGCCGCGCGGCCTTCTATTTTGACCACCAGACCTTCCAGGGTCAGGCAGCCGGTCTCTTCAAATTCCGGGCGGTTTATGGAAAAGAGGTAGGAGCGTTCGGTGACTTCCGGTTTCAGGTTGACCAGGACGTGACTCTTGAAACGGTCCTGGCTTATGCGGTTGAGAACCGAAAGTGACAGGCCGGAATCCCCGCCCGCGCCCAGGGCCGGGCTTTTGAAGAAACGGGCCGGCGGGCGTTCCAAAAGGGGCAAAAGCTCGATCTCCGCGGCCGGAACCGTTCCCAAGAGGTGAATATAGGCCGCGCGCCGGAAACGGCTGCGGCCAACGCCGCGCACGCTCAAGCGGCCGCCGGAATCGAAGTTCATTTCCTTGTAATTGCTGCCCAAGGTCCAGGAGGCGGTTTTGAGGTTCTGGTTTATGGCCACATCCAGGAGCCCCAGGCGAATGTCGCGCAGCGGCAGGGCGGCCATGGGCCGGTATGGTTCGCTTCCAGTCCAGCCGCAGTCGGCCACCAGACGGCCCAGGTAGGCCTGGGCCAGGCGTTCTTCACGGGCCGCCTGGGCGATCAGGGCCCGCTCCAGGGTTTGGCTGCGCAGATAGGCGGTGCTGGGCCGCCGGGCCACAAAACCCTTGCGGTGGCGGCGGAAGGCCTGAGGGTCCTTATCCAGGTTCACGGCTTCAAAGGCCAGGTTAAGCTCCACCGCCCGCTCGTCGTCCCTGGTCATCCTGGACCTTCGCCGGGCCACGTCCGGGTGGACGGTCTTCTGCAGAGCCCGGTACATGGCCTTGAGGACGGCGAAGAGATCCCGCTCCGAGAGCCGGCCGACCATTTCCGGGGTCAGGCCGAATATTTCAAAAGGGTTTTTCATGACCGTCGTGGATTTTAGACGCCTCTAGGCTTTGGGGCGGGCGGCCTGCCGGGCCAAAAGTAACTTATAAATTATTCAGGCCCCTTGGAGCCCCCGGCCGGCCGCCGCCAGCCTGGCCAGAACCGCCTCGGGGCAACTGTGGGGCAGGATGGGACTCAAAGTGATGTGGCCCAGGAGTGCATGCTCGACGTCGTTGTCCGGTTCCCGCCCCAGGTCCGGGACATCAGGCTCCAAGGGCCGGCGCCGGCGGTAAAGCACGGAGCCGTCCGGATGGGGCGCCCCCTCGTAATAGTCCGCGTTGGCCTCGGGCTTGGTCCGGGTCCAGAACCAATCTTCGCGGCCGGCGGTCAGCCGGGCCGGGATATTGAGATTGACGGCCAGCCCCGGAGCAAGTTGCCAGGTTTTCAGGCTGTCCACCACGGCCGCCAGCACCTGGACGGCCAGATCCCAATCCATGACCGCGGCCCGCTCGAACGAGGCGGCCAAGGCCGGGTAGCCGGCCGCGGCCGCCTCCAGGGCCGCGGCCACCGTGCCGGAATAGTTGATATCGAAGCCCAGGTTGGTGTCGTCGTTCAGGCCGCTGACCACCAGGTCCACCGGTTCCCGGGCCAGGGCGGTCAGGCCCAGCCGGACGCAATCGGCCGGAGTGCCGTAAACGGCGAAACCCAAGGCGCCGTCGGGCATGGTCCAGGGGGCCGCCTTGACCGGCCGGTCCAAGGTCACGGAATGGGAGGAAGCGCTGCGCTGGCTGTCCGGCGCGCAGGCGGTCACCCGGTGGCCCCGGGCTTTCAGGCCGGCGTAAGCGGCCAGAAGGCCCGGGGCCAGGAGGCCGTCGTCATTGGTCAGGAGAATGTGCA
The DNA here is from genome assembly GCA_031286085.1 of Candidatus Adiutrix sp. Lineage (GTDB taxonomy): Bacteria > Desulfobacterota > Desulfarculia > Adiutricales > Adiutricaceae > Adiutrix. The sequence continues at coordinate 4,374 of JAITUX010000225.1, forward strand.
AATCTCACCTCCGGGGCCTGCCACGGGCGCGATTTCCCCCTGGAGGCAAAATGACACTAGTTGATGAAAACCTTGGGGCGGTCGAAATCCGGCAGATATTGGCCGGCGGCGGCCAGGTCCTGGACAAAAGTGTTCATCAAGCTGTTTTTAAGAGCCAGTTCCTTGACCTCGTCATACTCCCTGAGGCTTAAAGGCCGCGTCAGACCCGGGAAAGAGCGGAACTGCTCCGGGTGGGCCTTGACCTGATGGCAGGGGTGATACTGGGCCATGAGGCTCAAATGCACGGTGGGGCCAAAGGTCTCGGCCAGCCAGGGCAGGAAGACCGTGGTTCGGGCCAGGTCGTCCGGGAGCACCAGGTGCCGGATCATAAGGCCCCGCCGGGCCAGGCCCCGGCCGTCCAGTTGGAGCGGCCCCACCTGGCGCCGCATTTCCATTAGGGCCTGGCGGTTGACCTTGGGATAGTCGCCGGCCCCCAGGAGACGGGCCGCCCTCGGGTCCGGCTCATCCAGGTCGGCCCCGGCCGGCGGCGCCATTTTGGCGTCGGGCAGGTAAATGTCCACCAGGCCGTCCAGAATCCTTAAAGCCGCCAGGGAATCGTAGCCCCCGGAATTATGGACGACGGGCAGGCTCAAGCCCTGCTTACGGGCCAACCCCAGGGCCATGGCGATCTGGACCGTATAGGGCGTGGGCGAGACCAGGTTTATGTTTAAGGCGCCTTCAGCCTCCAAACGCAACATGACCTCGGCCAGCTCGGCCTCGGAAACCTCATTCCCCGCCGGGCGTTGGGAAATCTGCCAGTTCTGGCAGAAGACGCACTCCAGAACGCAACGGGTGAAAAAAATAGCGCCCGAACCTCCGGGGAGTTCCCCGCCGCCGGACAGGGGCGGCTCCTCCCCCAGGTGCAGAAGGGCGCTGGCCAGGCCCACCTTCCGCCCGGCGCCGCAAAGCCCGGTTTTGCCCAGGGAGCGTTGGGCCAGGCAGCCGTGACCGCAGAGCCGGCAATTATCATCGGGACTGACCAGAACTCCGTTACTCATGGGGCCTCCCTGGAACCACGGCTCAGGCGCTCCTGGTCCATGACCGCCGGCGGCCGCGGGCCGGAACCGGCCTGGTCCTTGGCCGCCGCAGCCTCCGCCGGGCCTGGGGCCCGATGGCGCCGAAAACCGTTTTCAGAAACTGGTCCATGTTGTCCACGTCGATGAATTCCAGCCGTCCCCGGATCAGGGGCGGGATATCCTCCAAATCCTTGAGATTCTGACGGGGGATGATGATCTTCTTTATGCCGGCCCTCAAGGCGGCCAGGGACTTTTCCTTAAGCCCCCCGATGGGCATGATCTGGCCGCGCAGGGTTATCTCGCCGGTCATGGCCATATCCCGTGGCACCGGACGGTCGGTCAGGACGGAAATAAGGGCGGCCATCAGTGACACGCCGGCCGAGGGGCCTTCCTTGGGCACGGCCCCGGCCGGGATGTGGATATGGATATCCAAGTCCTCGTAGAAAGCCTGGGTCAGGCCCAGTTCCTCGGCCCGGGAGCGGGCGTAGGACAAGGCGGCCTGGGCGCTTTCCTTCATCACTTCGCCCAACTGCCCGGTAAGGGTCAGGTTGCCCTTGCCGGCCATGGTCCGGACCTCAACATACATGAGTTCCCCGCCGAATTCGGTCCAGGCCAAACCGGTGGCCACCCCGACCTGGCCTTCGGCCCGTTCAGGCTCGGGCAGAATTTCCGGCGGCCCCAGGAACTTGGGGAGCGAAGCCGGGGTGATGCGGTAAGGCCCGAGCCGCCCCTCGGCCACCTTGCGGGCCACCTTGCGGCAGACGGCGGCCAGCTTCTTGTCCAGGCCCCGGAGGCCGGCCTCCTGGGTGTAAGAGGCGATGAGCCCCTTCAAGGCCGTGTCGGTGAAAACCAGCTGATTCCGGTTCAGCCCGTGGTCGCTCACCAGACGGGGCACCAAGTGGCGCTTGGCTATGGTCACCTTTTCCTCGGCCGTGTATCCGGACAGGTGAATTACTTCCATGCGGTCCTCCAAGGCCTGGGGAATGGGGTCCAGGAGGTTGGCCGTGGTGATGAACATGACCCTGGACAAGTCAAAGGGCAGGTTAAGGTAATGGTCGGAAAAGGCGCTGTTCTGTTCCGGATCAAGGACTTCCAGAAGAGCCGCGGCCGGGTCGCCCCTAAAATCGGCCCCTATCTTGTCCACTTCGTCCAGCATGAAAACCGGGTTGTTGGCGCCGGCCGTCTTGAGGCCCTGGATGATGCGGCCCGGCAGGGCGCCGATATAGGTCCGGCGGTGGCCGCGTATTTCCGCCTCGTCGCGCATGCCGCCCAGGGAAAAACGGACGAACTTGCGGCCCATGGCCCGGGCGATGGACTGGCCCAGGGAGGTTTTGCCCACGCCGGGCGGACCGACGAAGCAGATGATGGGCCCCTTCTGGCGCTTATGGAGTTTGCGGACGGCCAGGTATTCCAGAATGCGGTCCTTGACCTTTTCCAGGTTGTAGTGATCGACGTCCAGCACCTTTTTGGCTTCGACCAAATCCAGATGGTCACGAGTGGAGACGGACCAAGGCAGATCCAGGATCCAATCCAGATAGGTGCGGATGAGGCTGGATTCAGCCGCATCGGGATGGGTCCATTCCAGGCGGGCCAACTGCTTCATGGCCTCGGTGGAGACTTCCTTGGGCAGGTGGGCTTTTTTGATCTTGTCCTGGTAGTCGGTGATCTCGTCGTCCTTGGCGTTTTCCTCCCCCAGTTCCCGCTTGATGGCCCTGAGCTGCTCCCGGAGATAATATTCGCGCTGGGACTTGTCCATCTCTTCCCGGGCTTCGGAATCCAGCTTGGCCTGCATGGTGGCCACCTTGAGTTCCTGGCCCAGGAATTCATTGACCAGCCGGAGACGGGCCAGGGGATCGACCGCCTCCAAAACCTTCTGGGCCGTCTCGACCTTGACCCGCAGATTGCTGGTCACCAAGTCGGCCAGGCGGCCGGGGTCATCCACGCTGTCCAGGATGGCCACGACCTCATCCGTCAAAACCTCCTTCAGCGACAGGATTTTCTGGCTCTGTTCACGCACGTTGCGCATCAGGGCCTCCAGTTCCACGGAAGGTTCCGGGGCCGGCCACTCGACCAGGGGCTCCAGGTTGACCCGGAAATAGGGATCGCGGGCCGCCACCGCGGTCCGACGGGCCTTGGCCAGGCCTCGAGCCAGGATTTTAAGGCGGCCGTCCGGCATTTTCAGGTGACGCATGATCATGGCCACCGTGCCCACCTGGTAGATGTCGTCAGGTCCGGGGTCGTCCCGGGTCTGATCCTTCTGGGCGGCTATGAAAACCAGGCGGTCCGCTTCCTGGGCCGCCTCAACCGCGGCCACGGAGACTTCGCGGCCGATGAAGAGCGGCAAAAACATATCCGTGAAAATAACCACGTCGCGCACGGTTAAAAGAGGCAGTACGCCGGGTATTTCCAACTCGTTTTTATACGCGCTCAAAATTACCTCTAATAACAAACATCCGTCAAATCAAGGCCTTTTTTGACCGCCTCTAAGGTTATGGATAGCCCGGCGTCAACTTTCCGAGGCAACTGATTCCTGGAAACGGCTTCCCGGCCCTTATTCATTTTACCACAATGACGGCCTTTGCCAAGCCCAAAACCACCCTGGCCGGGCCGGGGTAAGAGCCGCCGGGCGCCTCGAATCCGGCCCGGCCGCCGCTTTTTCAATATATTGAAATATGTAACTTTAAATAATTAAGCGGAGCGCGGGGGCAGAAAGAATATAAGCCGGCCTCGTCATCCTTGAGCCTAAGGCCGGACCTGGCCGACGGCCGGCCGGCGGGGGTTCGCCGCGGCCCCAGCCCCTTCCCCGCCGCCCAGCAAAAAACCGCTCCAGTGCTCAAAAGTCAGCTCGGTGCGGGGGGGAAGAACCAGGAAATCCCCGGTCTCGTGGGGGCCCTGGAGCAGGCGGTCCAGCCAGGAGGTATCGCCGGGCAGGCTTTCCACGCTCAGGCCCAGCCGTTCAGCCAGCGGGCCCACCCGCCCCATAAGCCGCTTGAAGTAATAAACCCCGGTATCCACCAGTCCGAAACGACGGTAATGCCGCAGCATCAGCTTGGCCATCCGGTCGGCCTTGGCCCGGCCATGCCGGGCCACCAGGCGCTCATAGTCTTTGACCATGTTGCTCTCGTGGCGCAGCCAACCGGCCGTCAGATAATAGGTGGGGATCAGGGCGCTGGCCTTCCGGGCGGCCATGGAGCCCAAAAGAAGCGAGAGGCAGTCGTCGGCCAAGGGCAGAACCGTGGTATAACCGCCGGTTTTCAGCCCGTTGACCCCGCCGCCGCAATAACCCAAAGTCACCAGTAGGCGCTCGCATCGCCCGTCCGCTTCAGCCAGAACTTCCGCCAGGCGGGCCCTGAGCCGGGCCGGGCTGTTGTGCAGCCCGCCTTCAAGCCATACGACCGGACAGTTCAAGCCCAGCCGGCTCAAGGCGGAGATCAATTCGTCCCGAATGGTTTCGCAAGCCACTATATGCGTCTTCATAAACCGGCGCAGGCCTCACAGCGTCCGCAGTTATTCTCCCGGGGACAGGGCGCGGTGATAAGTCCCCGCCCGGCCAGGACCTCTTCTTTCGTCAAGTGTTTCAAGCCGGCCGAAGTCCGGACAAGACGCCAGGGACGGGGCCGCCAGGCCGGCCAAGGCTGGTGAAGGGCATGCTGCGGCGTGTAACCGACTTCAGCCAGGCTGGGCTTGAGACGGCCCCGGTACCGCGCCAGGGCCGCCACCAGCCGGCCGCTCTCCGGCCCCCCCCTGGCCAGAAGCCCTTGGGTGACGGACCACAGGGGCGGGTCCAGGTTGACCTTGAGGCCGGGCACCCCTTTCAGAGCCTTGACGACCCAGGCGCCCTTGCGCTTCAGTTCCTCGGCCGTGTTCATGGCCGCGCCTTCCAGGGGGGTATGGGGCTTGGGGGTGAAATTGGCCAGGGAGAGGACCAGAGCAGGCCGGGGACCGGCCGCCCGCCTTATTTCGCGGGCCAATTCCGCCAAGGCGGCCAAATCGGCCTGGGTTTCACCAGGCAGGCCCAAAATGAAATAGAGCTTGATGGTTTTCAGCCCGGCTTCGCTCAACAGGCGCACTCCGGCCAGGATCTGGGCTTCGGTCAGATCCTTGTTCAGGCGGTCGCGCAGGGCTTGGCTGCCGGCTTCCGGGGCCACGGCCACGCCGCGGAGGCGGCCGACGGCCAGCTTTTCCGCCAAAGCCGGGGTCAGAGCCGTCAGGCGCAGGGAGGAAAGGGTCACGGTCCGGCCTTGGCGGAAAAGTTCGGCCAAAAGCTCGGAGAGGTCCGGGTGTTCGGCGGCGGCCGGGCTCACCAGGCCGACTTTTTCCGCCGCCGGAGTTCCCAGGGCCTCCAGTATGGCTTGAAGCGGCCAAGGCCGGTGGGGCCGGAAGAGAGCCCCGGTGAGGCAGAAACGGCAACCGTGGGGACAGCCTCGGCTGATTTCCACCAGGCGCGCCCCGGAAAACTCAGCTTGCGGGCTGACTATGGGTGAGACCGGCGGCAAGAGGTCAAGCGGAGGCGGCCAAGCCAGCACGGCGGGACGAAGGGCGGAAGCCGGTGAAATGCCGCTCTCTTCATCTGGCGGGCGCCCGGCTTCGCCTGGAGACATAATGACTGTGCGTACGCCCCGCCCAGGCGCGGCCAAGGCCTTCTCCGGCGTTCCGGGCAGAAGGGCGCCCGGGGTGTTTCGCGCCAGGTGACGGAGCCTTTCGGTTTTGGAGAGGACGGAGGAACTGATAGCGCGCCAGGCTGAAAGCAGTTGAGGCCACTGGGCTTCGGCCTCACCGGCCAGAACCAGGTCGACCCAGGGCCAGAGGGGCCACGGGTTGG
>JAITUX010000269.1 GCA_031286085.1 Candidatus Adiutrix sp.
TCCCTCACCGCCGAAACCGTGGGCCTGGTGCTGGACGCCTTGAAACTCAAAGCCGAGCGCGGAGATTTCAACAGCGTCCGGGACGTGCCGGAGGTTTGACCGGGGTCTCAAACCTCAACCAGCGAGCGGCGGCGGCGCTGTTCCTCCAGCATATAATAATTGAGAATCTTCGGCAGAGCCCACTTGGCCTCGGACATAAGAAACTGAAACCTGAGCCCCAGGCTGACCGTCCTCTTGCGCTCGTTCAATTCCTGGCGGACTATTTTAGCCTGCCCCTCTATGCGATAGACAGGCAAGTCGTCCCCGGCCGGGAAGTCCAGCTTGAAATGCAGTTCCTGGCCGATGGCGTAGGGCGAGGGGGCGGCGGTGGCCATCATGAGGCCGTCAACGGAGAAGTTGATGAGGCGGACGGGCGCCGGCATGGGATGGATGGTAATCACTATGCCTTCGTGCTTGGTGGTATCCAGGCGGTAGGCTTGGCGGATATTGCTCCTGACCAGAACGGAAGATTCAGGAAGGCTCAGGCCTATGACCGGCACGGCCACGGGCTTCGGCTCATCGGGATTTAGCAGATAATTATTATCCAGGCGCAGGACGGAGGCCGTCCAGGCCCAGCGGATGATTTCGGAAGTGACAATATCGCGGTGAACGAAACTGACTTCCAGCCTTCGCCCAAGCTGTGATCTCAGGAGCGGCGGATCGGTCTGGGCGACTATGACCTGGTCGCCGCGCAAATCCAGGACCATGGACTGGCGGATATCGGCCGAGCCGGACAGGTTGTCCAGGGCCAACACGAGATCAATTTTCCGGCCGGGCAGCAGAAGGCGTTTCGCTTCGACCGGCCCGATATGTCTGGCCTTGCTCATTTTTCACTTCGGACCCGGCTTGAAAACCGGTTCACTTTTCACTTTGACCCGCTTGGGAAACCGGAGAGGATTATAATATCTTGAGTGAAACTTTGCAATCCCGGACCGGCCCGGCCCTGGCCCTGCAACTGGCCCTGTTCAATATTCTGACCCGGCCCCTGGCCCGGCTGCCCCTGGGCTGGGGCCTGACCCTGGGCGCGGCCGGCGGCCGCTTGGCCTATCACCTTCTGGCCCGCCGGCGCCGCATCGCCCTGGCCAACCTGGAACTGGCGCGGGAGACTGGCTTTCTGCCGCCGGACTTCCAGGTCCGGGCCGCGGCCAGGGCCGTTTTCGCCAATCACGGCCGCGGCGCCTGGGAACTTTTGCGCGCCTACCACCGGGGCCTGGCCCCTTTCCGGGCCGACTGCCGCGTAGCCGAAGGGGGGGAACACCTGGTCCAAGCCCTGGGCGAGTGCCGGCATTCCGGCCGGGGGCTCATGATCCTGACCGGTCACCTGGGCAACTGGGAAATCATGTGCCACTTCATCGCCGAGTTCTTCGGCTTCAGGCTGAACCTCGTCGGCCGCCAGACGGGCCGCCCCTTTACCGACGCCCTGACCCGCCGCCTGCGGACCATGAACGGCAACCGCTTCCTGGCCAAGGACGGCTCGGCCCGGGATATGCTGGCCGTTTTAAGGTCGGGCGGGGTGCTGGGAACCCTCATTGACCAGGCCACCCTGACCAGCGCCCCCAAGGCCGCGGCCTTGGTGCCCTTCATGGGGCGCGAGGCCACCTTCAACCTCGGCCCCCTGCGCCTGGCCCGGCGGGCCGGGGCCGCCATCATCCTGGTGCTGTGCCGCCGGGAGGGGCGGACCCACTTCGCCCATTTCCACCCGCCTCTCCCGCCGGCCCCGGACCGGCCCGAGGAAGAGGATAACCTGGCCAAGGCCGGCCAGATAAACGCCTGGCTGGGCGAGTTCATACAACGCCACCCGGATCAGTGGCTGTGGGGGCATCGCAGGTGGAAGACCAGGCCGGGCGGCTGAGCCCCGGCCTCAATCACACTTCTCCAAGACCTCCAGGAGACTTTCAACCACATAACCCTGGGCTTCGGGCGTAAGGCCGGGGTAGAGGGGCAGGCAGATCTGGCGCCGGGCCACCATTTCCGTGACCGGCAGGGGTTCCGGAGGGGCGGCCAGGTAATCGGGCCGACGCCGCCATAGGGGCTGCCTGTGGCCGGCCACGGCGTAAACCTCGCCGGCCAGGGCCACTTTGAAATCCTCCTGAAGCCGCTTTTTGACCCGGTCCCTCTCCAGGCCTTCGGGCAGCAAGGCCATGTATTTGTAATAAGAAGGCCGAAGCCCGGGCGGCGGCAGAACGGGCCGGACCGGGGTCCCGGCCAGGAGCCGGTCGTAAATCCCGGCCGCGGCCCTTCTTTCGGCCAGTATCCAGTCGGCCTTCCTCATCATGGCCAGGCCCAGGAGGGCGTGGATTTCCGAAGGGCGGAAGTTGCCGCCCCACTCGTGGTGCAGGTTGGAACCGGGCCGGATCTGGCCGTGCTGGCGGATGACCTGGAGACGGCGATAAAACCCGGGGTCGGAAGTGGTGACCAGGCCCCCCTCGGCCGTGGTCAGCACCTTGGTCGGGTAGAAGGAAAAGGCGGCGGCGAACCCCAGGGCGCCGGCCCGGCCTTCCGGCAGTTCCGCGCCGTGGGCGTGGGCCGCGTCCTCTATGAAGGCCGCCCCGTTGCCTTCGGCCATTTCCTTAATCCGCCGCCAGGCCGGGGATATGAAGCCCCCGATATGCACCAGGATGACCGCCCGGGTGTCGGCGCGCATTTTACGGGCCAGGTCTTCCGGACACATCTGAAAGTATTGGGGGTCGCAGTCCACCAGGATGATTTTGGCCCCGGCGGCGACGGGGGCCAGGGCGGTGGCCAGGAAGGTGTTGGCCGGCACGGCCACGGAGCCGCCGGAAACTTCCAGGGCCCGGCAGATTATTTCCAGGGCCGCGGTGCCGCTGCCCACGCCCAGGCCGTAACCAGCGCCGCAGAATCCGGCGAAAGCCTCTTCAAAGGCCCGCGCCTTCTCGCCCATGGCCAAGCGGCCGCTTAAGAGCATTAACTTAAGCTCGCCGCAGATGAACTCGGCGTCGGCCTGGTCAAAAGGGATTTTTAATATCGGGACTTCCATTGAGTAAAACCTGGGGCCGTCGGCCCCAGACCCCACCAGGGGCCAACGGCCCTAGCGGCCCAGATAGAAAAATTCCTCAACCGGAGTGGTGAAGACTATGCCGCCGCCGGGCTCGCTGAAGATAGGCAGGCGGCACACGGACTCCACAAGGGCTTGGGCTTGGTCGCTTTGGGCCACAATAAGCAGCATTTCCTTTTCCGGCGCCAGGCTGATGCCGAAAAACTTCACGTCGTCTTCCGTGCCGGTGCCCCGGGCGTTAAGAATCGTGCCGCCACGGGCGCCGGCCTGGCGGGCCACGCTCATTATCTCATCCGCCTGGCCGTGCGTTATGATGCAGGTGATCAGGATATTACCGGAATTCATGCTTTCACCCTCGGCGCGCTCCGGCGCGCCCTCCGCGTTTTTTGTCCCGCCGCCCGGCCGAACCATGGCGGCGGCGTCAAGCACCAGGGCCAAACCGCGGACATGTTCCGGGTCCTCCAGGCCGGCCCGGAGCACTTCCCGCACCACGCCGTCCGCCTCGTCGAGCATGAGGGTCAACAGGGCCTCGGCCTCCTCTTCGCCGCCGCCGCCGAGAAAGCTCCGGCCCGCGGCCTTGGTCCCGCCCCGGGCGCCGCCCCTTTTGCTCGCCGCCAGAACCAGATGGCCGTTGTTTTTGCCCACCACGGTGACGAGCAGCTTGGCCGGCCTGAACACGACTTGCTCCACAACAGCCTCCCGCGCCGCCGGCGCCCGGCTTATTCCCGTAATCGGCCTCACAGGAAAAAATAGATCATGACCCCCCCGGTGAGGGACAGGGTCAGGAAATACGGTATCATTATCCGCACCATCTCCAGGTAGGACAGCTTGATAAGCGGGGCCAGGGACGAGGTCAGAAGGAAGAGGAAGCCGGCCGTCCCGTTGGGCGTCCCCAGGGAGGTGATGTTGGTGCCCATGTTTATCACCGTGGCCAGGTTCTGATACCAGTCCAGGGTGAAGGCGCCGTCCTGGTAGGCCTTGTCCATTTCGGTGATGAAGACGGAGGCCACGAACACGCTGTCGCTGACCATGGAAAGGACCCCGTTGACCGCATAGAGAAGCAGAAGCTGGACCCGCCCCTCAAACGAGAGCACCCAGTGGATAACGGGGGTGACCAGGTGCTGCTCGTGGACCACGGCCAGGATGGCGAAAAAAATGACTATTAGCGTCACAAAGGGCATGGCGTTGTTGAAGGCCTCGGAAAAATCGTGTTCCTTGGTCAGGCCGGAGAAGGCGGAAAGGATCACGATGACCGCGAGGCCGATCAAGCCCACCTCGGCCACATGGAACCCCAGGGCCACAAAGAGCAGCCCGGCCACCAGGCCCTGGAGCATGAACTTGTAGCGGCCCTGGCCCGCGGCCTGCCGGGCCTTCTTTTCGTAATCGCCGACAATGAGGCGGCGGATGTCTTCCGACAACTGGTAGCCGAAGCCGGGCACGCGGAATATCTCCAGGAGGGGGC
>JAITUX010000249.1 GCA_031286085.1 Candidatus Adiutrix sp.
AAATCAAGTTTGAATTTGACCGCAACCTGGAATACGCCCAACGCATGACGGAAATTTTGAACGACCTCAGCCGGGATCAAGCCGGAGCCGAAGGCTATGACCGTTAAGTCCGCGCCGGACGCGGCGGTTCCGCCCCTGATTCTGGAGTTGGTGGGCCGGGCGCGGCATATACTGATCCTGACTCATCACAACCCGGACGGCGACGCCCTGGGGTCGGCCAGGGCTCTGGCTTTGACCTTGGAGGCGGCCGGCCGTTCGGCGGTCCTGGCCCTGACCGGAACCTTGGACCAGCATTTGTCCTTTCTGCTGGAAGGCCTTTCAATTGTCGATTTTCCGAATGATTTTTCCGCCTATGACCTGGTCGTGCTCTTGGATTGCCACTGCCTGACCCGTCTGGAGCGTAAGGAACTCGCGGTTTCGCTCCCCGACGGCAGCCCGCCCCTGGTGGTCATTGACCACCACCCGCCAGGCGACAGGGGAAAGGCCGAGGCTGGCTTTTATATTAAGCCGGCGGCTTCCTCCACCGGCGAACTGGTCTGGCATCTGTTGTCGGCCCTGAACCTGAGCCCGCCCCCGGAAGCCCGGGAAGCCCTGCTGACAGCCATGGCTTCGGATACCGGTTTTTTCAGCCAGAGCAACACCACTGCCGCCGCCTTAAGGGCCGTGGCCGATTTTGTGGAAATGAGCGGCGGTCATCTGGTGGAAACGGTCCATCGCCGCCTCCGTGAAGATGTGCCCTTGAAACGCCTTAAGCTCATGGGGCTGGCCCTGGACTCCCTGCGGCTCCATTTCGATGGGCGTCTGGCCTTGATGGCCGTGACCCCGGACACCTTGAAGGCGGCCGGGGCGGTCATGGCCGATACCGAGGATTTTGTGGAACTGGGACGCAGTCTGGCCGGCGTGACTCTTTCGGCCCTGATCAAAGACAACGGGTCGGGGCGCCTTCGGGTCAGCCTGCGCAGCCGGGAACCGGTGAGCGCTTCGGCCTTGGCCAGCCTTTTCGGCGGCGGCGGGCATCGTTTGGCCGCGGCTTACGATGACCGCCTGGCCGCCACAGCCGAAGAAGCGGCGGCCAATCTTCTGGCCAGGGCGGAAAATTTTTTATGAACGGCCGGTCCGAAGGCGAACTCCAGGGTTTGCTGTTGATTGATAAACCCCGGAATATGACCAGCCACGATGTGGTGGCTCGGTTGCGCCGTCTGGCCGGGCAGAAAAAAATCGGCCACACCGGCACTCTGGATCCCCAGGCCACCGGCCTTTTGGCGGTTCTTTTGGGGCCGGCCACCCGGCTGGCCCCCTATTTGACCGAGATGCGCAAGACTTATCAGGGGCGGCTGGAACTGGGCCTGGTCACCGATACCGATGACGCCGCCGGCCGGGTCTTGAACCGCCATCCGGGGCCTTGGCCAACGGAAAGCGAAGTGCGGCGGGCGCTCCTGAGCGGGGAGGGGGAGATTGATCAGGTCCCCCCGGCCTTTTCCGCGGTTCAGGTGGCCGGCCGCCGCGCCTACCGGGCGGCCTTGGCCGGGGCGCCCCTGGAACTCCGGCCCCGCCGGGTGACCGCCTTCCGGCTGGAATTGATACGCTACGAACCGCCCGCGTTGGATTTCATCGCCACCGTGTCCTCCGGTTATTATATTCGGGCTCTGGCCCGGGATCTGGGCCGGGGCTTGGGTTTGGGCGGAGGGGCGCTGACGGAACTCCGGCGGACCGCCGTAGGCCCTTGGACTCTGGATCAGGCCTGGACCCTGGAAGAGGCGGCCGCTTGGACTTGCGACATGTGGCGGGCCCGGCTTCGGCCGGCGGCCGAAGCTCTGCCCCATTGGCCGACCTTGGTGCTGGCCAAACCTGGGCTGGCCGGCCATTTCTCCCAGGGCCGCCGACTGCCGGCCGCCGGTTCGGCCGGCCGCTACAAAATAATGGATGATCAGGGCCGTCTTCTCGGCCTTGGCCAGATAGAAAACGGCGCCGTCCGCGAGAGCGCCGCCACCCAGCCCCGGGAGCCTTTCTTGCGGCCCCTGAGGGTTTTCCCGGTCTCCTGAAGGAGACCGGCCAGACGCCAAACATTAAGGCAAGGAGCGCCAATGTCCATCACTACTGAGAAAACCCGTGAACTGATTGAAAACTATCGCACCCACGATAGCGACACCGGCAGCCCGGAAGTCCAGGTGGCCCTTTTGACCGAACGCATCGCCAACCTTACCGAACATTTCAAAACCCACCATAAGGACCACTCCTCCCGCCGGGGACTTTTGAAACTGGTCGGCCAGCGCCGCCGCCTGTTGAGCTATTTGAAGAATCAGGACATAAACCGCTATAGGGACCTTATAGGCCGCCTGGGGCTGCGCAAGTGACGGGTCCGCAGGCCCCTTTGCGCTTTTATAAAGAGAAATGGAGAAATTGATGAAAGTCGAAACCAAATTCGGCGACGCCGTGGTCAGTATTGAAACTGGCAAGGTGGCCCGTCAGGCCGGCGGTTCCGTCATCGTCCGGCTGGGGGAAACCATGATTCTGGCCACGGCCGTGGCTTCAAACGATAAACGCGAAGGGCTCGATTTCGTGCCCCTCACGGTCGATTACCTGGAACGCTTCTACGCCGTGGGCCGCATCCCGGGTAATTTTTTTCGCCGGGAAATCGGGCGGCCTTCAGAGAAGGAGACCCTGACCTCCCGTTTTATAGACCGGCCTTGCCGGCCCCTGTTCAACAAGAACTGGACATACGAGACCCAGGTCATTGTCCAGGCCATCAGCGTGGACGACAAATACGACCCGGACTTGCCGGCCATGCTGGGCGCTTCTGCGGCCCTGACCATTTCGGATATCCCCTTTGACGGCCCCATCGCCGGAGCCCGGGTGGTCCGGGTGGACGGCAGCCTGGTGGTAAACCCCACCCAGGCCCAACTGGAAGCGGCCGATCTGGCCCTCATAGTGGCCGGCAGCCGGGAGGCCGTGGTCATGGTGGAGGGCGGGGCGCGGGAAGCCGGCGAAGCCGATATCCTGGACGCCGTCTTCCTAGCCCATAAAGCCATCCAACCGCTTTTGGACCTGCAGATGGAACTGCAAAAAGCCTGCGGCAAGGAAAAACGCCGGCCGGCCGAAATACTCCGGGACGAACAATTGCTGCGGAAAGTCGCCGCAGACTACCGAGC
>JAITUX010000037.1 GCA_031286085.1 Candidatus Adiutrix sp.
CTCATACATCTTCTTCTTGCCGTCGCAGGTGTTTTCCCCCACCACCAAATCGGAAAAATACATGTAGGGGCATTTGTCCGTCACCGCGAAGCCGTAGCTGGCCTTTATCAGGGGGCACAGGTTGCGCGGCAGGGTCTTTTCGGCCTCGGCTATGGTTTCGTCGCTGGTGGAACACAGCCCGACCGGCGCCAGGCCGGCCGCCAGGAAAACCTCCAGCGGCGCGAAGGTGCAAAAAGTGCCCACCACCCCGACGCCTTTTTCCTTCAGGGCTTTCATGCTCAGAAAGCCGTTTCTCCTGGCATCGGCGAACGATTCGAATATTTCCGGCCGACATGCGGTTTGGCTCGGCGTCGTCATCGTCAGGCCTCCTGTTGCGCCCGCCGGTCCTACAGCGGGGTGTAAACCGTTTGGCCGCCTTCAACGCCCCGGAGATAAAGCCCTTGCGGGCTTATATCCGCCGCCCGGAGCAGGCCCAGCGAAGCGTCAAGGTCGCCCGGGGCCACGCGCAGGCATAAACCGCAGCCGGCGCCGAGGCTGGCGGGCAAAGGCATGACCTTGACCTTCACGCCGCCCTCAAGAAGCCGCCGTTCCCCGCCGATGGCCTCGCCGGCGTTATGAAAAGTGAACACCGCTTCCATGGGAGTGGTTACAGGTTTATCAGGCGCCCGGCCTGGGCCATGGTCGAAACTATGTCGAACATGTTGGTGACCTGGCCCACGGCCAGCTTGTCGGTCAGCTTGAAATAATTGAGGCAGGCGCCGCAGCTGGCTATCCGGCTGCCCTTGCCGGCCAGCGAGGCCAAATCGTCCAGGGCGGCCGACCCCGCCGTGCTCAGCCACACGCCGCCGTTGAAAAACAGGATATGCGCCGGGGGGGGCTCCAGTTCGGTCAATGAAAATATGAAACTCTTCATCAGGCTTTTTCCAAGTTCCTCGTTGGCGCCCCCCAGGCAGTCGCGGCCTATGGCCACCACCAGCCCGGCCCCGTTGTCCCTGGCCGGCCGGCCGCCGCCGGCTACCTTTATGCCGGCCAGGATCAGGCCGTCGCCCCGTCTTTCATGGCTGAATTCATGGCCCAGCCCTTCGGCCATTTTTTGCAGGTTCTGCCTGGCGATGTCGTTGTCCACCAGGACGGAGACGGTCTCGCCGGGCCGGGCGGCCCCTAGGGCCTTCTTGGCTTCAATCACCGGCCGGGGACAGGGCTGGCCGGTCATATCCAGAATCGTCATGCTTCCCTCCCGGCGGCTGTCCGCCGCCGCCCTTGGGGCCCGTTGAACATGTGAAAGGCCCCGGGCCGGGCCCGCGGCCTTTCATTATATATTTTATGTATTTCTGGCATTATAAATATCTATTATCATTCAGTCAAGCCAGCTTCCCCCGGGGCGTCCTGAAACGAAAAGCCCCCTCCCGGGGGCTTTTCGCGCGCCGACGGCGCTTTTGATTCCACCTGAACCTTCCGGCCGGCGGCCCGGGGTTAACGCTTGAGGTTGTTGGCGATGGAGAGCATCTCGTCGGAGGTGGTGATGGCCTTGGAGTTCATTTCGTAGGCCCTCTGGGCCACGATCATCTCCACCATTTCCGTGACCACCTCCACGTTGGACATTTCCAGGAAGCCGTGGGCGATGGTGCCGAAGCCCTCTTCCCCGGGCAGGCCGTCGATGGGCGGGCCCGAGGCTTCCGTGGGCTGGTAGATGTTGTAGCCCAGGGAGAAGAGGCCGGGGGGGTTGATGAAGCGGGAGAGTTCGATGCGGCCTTCGGCCACCACGTTGCCCCGCTGGTCCAGGGCGTTGATGAAGCCGGCCGGGTCGATCTCCAGGTGCACGGCCTCCTGCGGGACGATGAACTCGGGGTCCATGGGGTTGCCGTCCTGGCTGACGACCACCCCGTCGCTGTTGAGTTTCCAGGCCCCGTCCCGGGTGTAGTAGAGCTCCCCGTTGCGCAGCACCCGGAAGAAGCCCTCGCCCTCGACGGCCGTATCCAGGGGGCTGTCGGTCTTGTTGTAGTCCCCCTGGGTATGGATCTTGGCCGTGGTGTTGACCTTGGTGCCCAGGCCGATCTGGATGCCCACTGGTATCTGCTGGCCGCCGATGGTCTCGGTGCCGGCGAACTTGTGGGTCTGGTAGATCAGGTCCTCGAATTCGGCCCGGTTCTTCTTGAAGCCGGTGGCGTTGACGTTGGCCAGGTTGTGGGCGATGACGTCCAGGTGGGTCTGCTGGCCGATCATGCCCGTGGCCGCGGTGTAGAGTGATCTCATCATGGTCGGGGGTCTCCTGTGACTTTATCTTCGGTTGTCGGACGTCAGCTTATCTTGCCGAGCTGTCCGATGGCCTGCTCGTCCATCTCCTGCTTGGTATGGACTATCTTCTGCAGGGCCTCGTAAATGCGGTGCAGCTCGATCATCTGCACCATCTCGTTGACCGGGTTGACGTTGGATTTCTCCAGGAAGCCCTGCTCCACGGTGGTGGCGGCCGCGGGCTGGGGCAGGAAATCAGGGCTCTTGGGCACGTATAGGTCGTAGCCCTCCTTGATGAGCATGTTGGGGTCGTCGAACTCCACCAATTCGATCTGGCCGATGACCACGGCCTCGCCGTCCTGGTTGATGGCCTGGACCCGGCCTTCCGGCTCGATGATGACCTTGAGGGAGCCCTCGGGCACGAAGCCCGCCCCGATGAGGGGTTCGCCGTCCTGGGTGACTATGAGGCCGGTGGAATTGACCTTGAAATTGCCGTTGCGGGTGTAGCGGATCCCGGCCGGGGTCTCGATCTGGAAGAAGCCCGGCCCGTGGAGGGCCCCGTCCAGTTCCCGCTCGGTGTATTCGAAGGGCCCCTCGGCGAAATAGGTCTTGGACTGCTTGACCAGGTAGCCCTCGAAGACCGGCACGTCCCTCTTGAAGCCCGGGGTGGAGGCGTTGGCCATGTTGTTGGCCGCGAGGCTCAGCCTCTCCTCCTGGGCCATCATGCCCAGGTAGGTATTGGTTATGGTATAGGGGTATGGTCCTATGAACATGCTCATGATGGCCTCCGTGAGCCGCCGGAAGACGGCTTTCCGGCCAGTTTAGAAGCAAAAGGCGGGCCAGTTTTAAATCCTGGGCTCAACATATTGATTTAAATAATAATTTTTTAGAACCCTCTTAAACGGCCCCAGCTTGACCCGGCCCGGGCCTTGAGCTGAAATTAACAATGAAAGCGGCCGTTTCCCCAAAGCGTCAAAAAACCGGCCCGGCCGGGCAGGGCCGGACGGCGGCCCCCCGGCCCCCGGCGGCGACTTGACAGGCCCTTCAAGATGCCCTATAGTGAAATCTCCCAAATATCAGGAAGCCCTGTTCAATAAGTAAGGTGGCCCCATGGTCTTCGACAGCCTGCACCTGGCGATTATCATTTTTCTGGCCGTAGGGTTGCTTTTCCCGGTGGCCCCCCTGCTTATGGCCGCCGTCCTGGCCCCCCGGGCCTCCGGCGGCGATCTCGGGATGCCTTATGAATGCGGCATGGTCCCCCACGGGCGGGCCTGGAGCCACTTCGGGATCAACTACTACGTTTACGCCCTCGTCTTCATCGCCTTCGACGTGGACGTCCTCTACCTGTTCCCCGTGGCCGTCTTCTACCGCGACGCCCCAGGCTGGCTGCCCTTCGCGGAACTGACCTTCTTCATCTTCTTCATCTTCCTGGCCCTCGTCTATTTCCGGGCCAAGGGGATTTTCGACTGGCCCCGCCGCATTAACGTCCGCGGCTGACCGGCCCGCCAGGCTAACGACAGGGGGAGACGTGGTTCCGGAAAACGACACTTGGGCGGAGGAGATGGCCAGGCCGGCCCAGTCCCTGGTCCAGCCGCCTCTTTTGAACATAAAGCCCCTGAACTACGTCTTTGACGTGTCCCGGGCCATGAGCATCTGGCCCCTGACCTTCGGCCTGGCCTGCTGCGCCATTGAGATGATGTCGGCCAGCATGGCCCGCTGGGACGTGGCCCGCTTCGGGGCCGAGGTCTTCCGGCCCTCGGCCCGCCAGGCCGACCTGATGCTGGTGGCCGGCACGGTGGTCCGCAAGCTGGCCCCGGCCGTCCGCCGGCTCTATGAGCAGATGCCCG
This sequence comes from Candidatus Adiutrix sp., assembly GCA_031286085.1. GTDB lineage: Bacteria > Desulfobacterota > Desulfarculia > Adiutricales > Adiutricaceae > Adiutrix. The sequence continues at coordinate 4,080 of JAITUX010000037.1, forward strand.
CCCCCAAGTTCGTCCTGGCCATGGGCAACTGCGCCATTTCCGGCGGGCCCTTCAAGTTCGAGGGCAATTACAGCGTGTTGGAGGGCGTGGACCGGATCGTGCCGGTGGACGTTTACGTGCCCGGCTGCCCGCCCCGGCCCGAGGCGCTTTTGGAGGGCATTTTCGCCATCCAGAAAAAGCTGACCGGCCGGCGCTTCTGGCCGGCGGCCCGGCCGGTGGCGGCCGAAGGGCCGGAGGACGGGGCGAAATGAGCGGGGAACGCTTCCTGGAAACCTGGCGGCGGCTGGACGCCCTGGTCTTCTCTCGTTTCGATTTTCAGAAGACCGGCTTGAAATCCGCGGTCATACTGCCGCCGGGCCGGGTGCGGGAGGCGGCCGAAGCGCTGCTCGCGGCCGGCTTTTTCCTGGAGACCATCACCGCCGTGGAGGTTCGGGAGGGCCTTTTGGTCACCTATCTCTACGATTCGCCGGCCGAACCGGGCCGGCTGGCCGTGCGGGCTCTGGCCGCCAGGGGCGGGCGCCTGCCCAGCCTGGCCCCGGTCTGCCCGGGCGCGGAATGGCACGAGCGGGAGGCGGCCGACTTTTTCGGCCTTGAATTCAGCGGCCATCCCAACCCGGTGCCCCTCCTTCTGCCCCACGACTTTCCCGGGCCGCCGCCCCTCTTGAGAACCGCCGGCGAAAACGTGGCCGCCCTGGGCGACCTGAAAATATTCGGCCAGGCCGAATTTTTCGACCCGGCCTGGCGGGCCCTGGCCGGGCCCGCCCCGGAGGCGGCCCCATGACCGGCGTTTTCGTCAATCCCTTCCAATTCGCCGGCCTGCCGGAAAATCCCGGCGACATGCTGGGCGATTTCTACACCAACAACTTTGAAAAGCGCCGGGCGGCCCCGGATTCCCTCATCATCAACCTGGGCCCCCAGCACCCCTCCACCCACGGCGTTTTGCGCATCCTGGCCGAACTGCACGGGGAATACGTGCTCCGGGCCGAACCCGTCCTGGGCTATCTCCACCGGATGCACGACAAGATGGGGCAGTCCAAGACGCCCTGGCAGTTTTTGCCCAACACGGGCCGGGTGGACTACCTGCACCCGGTGGCCTGGAACTGGGCCTACGTGGGGGCGGCGGAGCGCCTGGCCGGGCTGGAGGTGCCGGAGCGGGCCGAGTATCTGCGCATCATCGCCTGCGAGTTCAACCGCATCGCCTCCCACGTCCTGTGGTGGGGGGCCTTCGTCCTGGATTTGGGCGCCTTCACGCCCATCCTCTACGCCTTCGAGGAGCGGGAAAAGATAAACGACCTTCTGCAGATCATCACCGGCTCCCGCCTGACCATCAACTACCTGCGCTTCGGCGGGGTGGGGGCCGACGTGGACGACCGCTTTATCGGCCTGGCCCGCGAATTCATCCCCTATCTGCGCGG